>JALOMN010000012.1 GCA_025455445.1 Cyclobacteriaceae bacterium | reverse complement strand
TGGATGCGAAAGATGATTCGCAATGTGGATATTCTTGAACGCGAATTTCTAAAGACGATTCATTAACTTTGAATGTCTTTTAATAAACGTTGGCAATGATTTTTCTGAAACGAGTATTGCGTGTGGGTTTAGTAGCGTTGATTATTTCAATCGTATTCATAATTATCGCCAATGTGTGGGTAATCACTTCTACTCAATCCAGAGTGTTTACCGATTACGCTCAATTGCCCGGCAACAGTATCGCTTTGGTCCTTGGCACCAGCAACCGACTTTCGAGCGGTGGGCCTAATCCTTTTTTTGAAAACCGAATCAATACCGCAGCCAACCTTTATCGGGAAGGAAAGGTGGTTCATTTTATTTTGAGTGGTGACAACCGCACAAGATATTATAATGAACCTATGATGATGAAAAAGGCATTGATGAGCCGAGGTGTGCCGGATTCGGTTATCACACTTGACTATGCCGGCTTACGCACATTAGATTCCATCGTGCGGTGTAAAGAAATTTTTGGGCAGGAAAAAATTATCATCATAACCCAAACCTTTCACAGTTATCGCGCACTATTTATCAGTGACTATTATAAAATGGATGCTATTGTGCTGGCAGCCAATGACTCCACTAATGAGTTTGTGGCTAAAGTTAATGTAAGGGAATACCTGGCACGTACCAAAGCCATTCTGGACTTATATTTTTTAAGTACGGCCCCCCGGCACCTGGGAGAAAAGGAACCAATTACCCTATAATTGGTTTGCTAAGTGGATGAATGGTGTTCCTCGAAGAGTTTTACATCGCAGCTTGAGGTAAATGATTAAATTTGTATTTCAATTTTTCTAATAACGCGTGATTGCCAATTTTTTGAGGTTTTTTATAGTTCTGATTGGACTTTTGTCAATCGGCAATACGCTTTTGGCACAGGAAACCATTGTAAAAGGTAAAGTAACAGATGCATCCAACGGAGACCCGATACCATTTGCAAATGTTGTTTTAAAAGGAACCAGCATTGGGGCTGTAACTGATTTTGATGGAAACTTTCTGATAAAAACGTTCAATCCTACTGATTCTGTAATTGCTTCTTATGTGGGTTATAATTCGCGCAGTAAGGCTGTGACCAAAGGGATCACCCAAACCATAAATTTTCAGTTGGTTGAAAAAATGATGGGCCTTCAGGAGGTAATTGTGTATGCGGGTGAAAATCCGGCATTTGACATCTTGCGTCAGGTTGTTAAAAACAAAAACCAAAATGATAAACGAAAGCTCACCGCCTATGAGTATGACACGTATACCAAAATTGAAATTGACATCGATAACATCACTGATAAATTCAGAGAAAAGAAAGTTGTAAAAAAAATAACACAGGTGCTCGACAGTGTCGAGCGCATTGCCGGTGAAGATGGTAAACCAATCTTACCTATTTTAATTACCGAAAGCATTTCAAAAGTATATTATCGCGATAATCCTTCATTAAAAAAGGAGTTGATTCTAAAAACAAAATTAACCGGTGTGGGCGTGGAAGATGGCACCACCGTAACACAACTTGTGGGGTCTTCTTTTCAGGAATATAATTTTTATCAAAACTGGTTATCAATACTTTATAAAGAGTTTGTTTCTCCCATTGCTGATGGTTGGCGTGCCTATTATGAATAT
Organism: Cyclobacteriaceae bacterium; assembly: GCA_025455445.1. GTDB lineage: Bacteria > Bacteroidota > Bacteroidia > Cytophagales > Cyclobacteriaceae > ELB16-189. Next base: position 11,315 of record JALOMN010000012.1, on the reverse strand, counting down.
GATTTAATTGATAGCGTTTACATTGGTAATGACTTCTGTTATCGTTTGGATTTTTATCCAAAAAGCGCACAGGATCTTGCCTTTACCGGCACCATGTGGATCACTAAAAATGAATATGCACTCAGACAAATAGATGCAACCGTTACGGGTGATGTAAACCTAAACTTTATTGAGAAAATAAGATTACAACAAGAATTATTAAAAACTGATCTGGGCCCTTGGTTGCCAATAAAGAACAGGGTATTAATCAATGTAGGTGACCTGGGAAAAAACAATGCCGGGATGCTTGCAAAGTTTTACACAAGCAATAAAAATTTTGTTACCAACCAGCCTAAAGAACTTAAGTTCTACGAACAACCAATAGCAACGGCCGAAGATGCACGCATGTTTGAAAATGAACAATATTGGGATACCCTGCGTCATGAGCCACTCAGCGAAACAGAGAAAAGTGTATATAAGATGATTGATACACTCAGGAGTATACCCGTGGTGAAGACCTACACAGACATTATAAAAGTTTTAGTAGATGGTTATTATACAGTTGGAAAAATAGATGTGGGTCCATACCTGAGCACAATAGCTTGGAATAACATAGAGGGGTGGAGGTTTCAGGCAGGATTCAAAACAAACTATCAATTCAGTAAGCGATGGGTTTTCCATGCACAAGGTGCATATGGATTTAATGATGAAAAATTTAAGTACATGGCCAATGTTCAGCGCATTCTTTCAAGACAACATTGGACGACCTTATCATTCAGGGTGCGAAGTGATTTAGGCAGGATTGGTATTGATGATGAAACACTGGCTGATAATCCATTGTTTATAGCAGCCACGCGGTGGGGTTATTTCAGAAGAGGTTACTATAGCAATGAATATCGTGTGTCGCTGCAACGCGAGTTGTTTAAAGGATTTTCTCAACGGATAGCATTCAGAAATTGGGATTTTGATCCCACATTTAATTTTGGATATATCAATCCTGAAAACCCTTCTGAAATACTCAATACGTTTGAAACTTCTGAATTGATTTTGGAAGCAAGATATGCCAGAGATGAAGTGTTTCTGCAGGATGATAATGAACGGATAAGTCTTGGAACAACTAGGTGGCCAATTATGTCATTGAAATACACCCGTGGCTTTTCAGGCGTATTTGGCAGTGACTTCAATTATGATAAACTCCGATTTAACTTAACGAAAAGAATGCGCACGGGCCCGCTGGGTGTTGCCCATGTAACGATTGCTGCAGAATATGTATTCAACACACTTCCCTATCCACTGCTTTCATTGCACCTGGGTAATGAATCAATGCTTTATACTGCTTTGACTTATAACCTGATGAATTATGGTGAATTTATAAGCGATCATTTCGCATCCATTCAATACCGTCAATACTTTGAAGGATTATTATTGAATCGGGTGCCACTATTAAATCGACTTAAATGGAGATTGCTGGCAACAGGAAATGTAATCGCTGGGGGGTTAAGAGAATCCAATAGACAATTGATTTCTTCGGAAACACCCGATGGAGAGCCAGCACTTGTATCTGGGTATTTTACCAATGGTAAACCCTACGTAGAATTAGGCTATGGTATCGAAAATATCTTCAAGTTTCTGCGGGTTGATTTCGTACATCGCATTTCTTACTTAGACAATCCCGATGTGCGCAAATTTGGTGTGTTGTTTACCGCTCAGTTTCAATTTTAAGTCCGCTTATTTTTATTTGGATAGCATAAACAAGTCAGGAAAACCCGATATTTGCAATCCAAATTTTAGTATTCATGAGTGTTGTTAAAATCACGTTACCGGATGGTTCTGTCCGTGAGCACCCTGTCGGGGTGAAAGGCATTGAAATAGCGCAAAGCATCAGTGAAGGCCTCGCACGAAATTCACTGGCAATAGAAGTTAACGGAGAAATCTGGGATTTAAGCAGACCTATCCTGCAGGATGCATCTATAAAAATATTTACATGGAATGATAAGGGTGGTAAATATGCCTTCTGGCATTCTTCTGCTCATTTGTTTGCTGAAGCCCTTGAAGCGTTGTACCCGGGTGTAAAATTTGGAATCGGCCCACCCATCGAAAATGGATTTTACTATGATGTAGACCTTGGTGATGTGCCTTTTGGTGATGAAGAATTACTGGCAGTAGAAAAGAAGATGGTAGAACTGGCCAAAACCAATAGCCAGTTTGTGAGGTCAGAGGTATCTAAAAAGGATGCAGTTGAGTACTTCACGCAAAAAAATGATCCTTATAAATTAGAATTGATCGAGGGACTGGAAGATGGTTCAATCACATTCTATCAGCAAGGAAATTTTGTTGATCTCTGTCGCGGGCCGCATATCCCATCAACTGGCCCCATCAAAGCAATCAAATTGCTGAATGTGGCCGGTGCCTATTGGCGAGGCAACGAAAAAAATAAAATGCTGAAGCGTATTTATGGTATTACTTTTCCCAAGCAGAAAGAGTTGGAAGAATACCTCTTCATGCTGGAAGAGGCTAAGAAAAGAGACCATAGAAAACTAGGCAAGGAACTTGAGTTATTTGCATTCTCAGAAAAGGTAGGCATGGGCTTGCCGCTTTGGTTACCAAAGGGTACCATCTTACGCGAACGCCTCGAGCAGTTTATGCGTAGGGCACAAATCAGGGCAGGGTATGACCCCGTTGTTACACCGCATATAGGAAGTAAGCAACTGTATGTCACCTCTGGTCATTATGAAAAGTATGGTAAAGATTCTTTTCAACCCATTCACACACCTGATGAAAGTGAAGAGTTTTTGCTGAAGCCAATGAACTGCCCGCATCACTGTGAGATATACAAAGTAAAACCACGTTCGTATAAAGATTTGCCTATCCGACTGGCAGAGTTTGGAACAGTTTACCGCTATGAACAAAGTGGCGAATTGCATGGTCTTACCCGCGTGCGAGGCTTTACCCAGGATGACGCCCATATATTTTGCCGGCCAGATCAGGTAAAAGAAGAATTTATCAAAGTAATTGACCTCGTGCTTTTTGTATTTAAATCACTTGGATTTGAAAATTATACGGCCCAGGTTTCTTTACGCGACCCTGAAAACAAAGCCAAGTATATTGGTGAAGATGCTTTGTGGGAGCGAGCAGAGCGCGAAATACAAGAGGCTGCCGATGAGCGTGGCTTGAAAACGGTTGCCGTAAAAGGTGAGGCCGCATTCTATGGTCCTAAGTTGGATTTTATGGTGAAGGATGCACTGGGCAGAAGCTGGCAGTTAGGAACCATCCAGGTTGATTATCAATTGCCACAGCGCTTTGAGTTGGAATATATCGGTTCGGATAATCAAAAGCACAGGCCGGTCATGATTCACCGGGCACCTTTTGGTTCTTTGGAGCGCTTTGTAGCAGTATTGATTGAACATTGTGCCGGTAATTTTCCGCTATGGCTGGCACCGGACCAGATTGCTGTGTTGCCAATTTCTGAGCGGTTTAACGACTACGCCCAGAAAGTAATTGATTTACTCAGAGAAAGAGATATCAGGGGCTTTTTGGATGATCGCAATGAAAAAATCGGTCGCAAAATCAGGGATGCAGAGGTGAAGAAGGTGCCTTTCATGTTGTTGGTGGGAGAAAAGGAGGTATCGGACAACAAAGTATCCGTTAGAAAGCATGGAGAAGGCGATAAAGGGGCTATGGATTTGAACGAATTTGTGAATTCCTTTGCCAAAGATTTCGCTTTACCGGACTAGTGAATTCATTTTGAAAGACCAAAAAAAGGTCGATATTTGCAGCCTGTTTTTAAAAAGTATAGAACTTAAACCCAAGTAGTGGCAATATTTCCAGACAATAACCGCCCCAGCCGACCTTTTGGCAGAGGGCCAAGAAGAGTTGTAGAAGAGCCTTATCGTGTAAATGAGAGAATTCTCGCTCCCAGAGTAAGGTTGGTGGGTGAGAACATTAAGGTGGATGTGTATCCGACTTCGGTAGCGATTAAAATTGCTCAGGAGCAAGGATTGGATTTGGTGGAGATTTCTCCCAATGCAGATCCTCCGGTTTGCAAGGTTATCGACTATTCGAAGTTTAAGTACGAGCAGAAGAAGAAGCAGAAAGAAATCAAGGCCAATGCTCAAAAGACGATTTTAAAAGAGATCAGATTTGGGCCCAATACGGATGACCATGATTTCAACTTTAAGGTGAAACATGCTGAGAACTTCCTGAAGGAAGGCGCCAAGGTTAAATCCTACGTGCATTTTGCAGGACGTTCCATTGTATATAAGGAGAGAGGTGAAATTTTATTATTGAAGTTTGCCCAGGCGTTGGAAGAGTTTGGCAAAGTGGAGCAAATGCCGAAGCTTGAAGGAAAGCGGATGTATATGATGATTGCTCCGAAAGGAAAGAAATAGTTCAGATTTAAATATATAAGTAATGCCTAAGTTAAAAACAAAGTCAGGAGCCAAGAAGCGTTTCAAAGTTACCGGCACCGGTAAGATTAAGCGCAAGCGGGCGTATAAGCGTCACATCTTGACAAAAAAAGAAACTAAGCAGAAAAGAAGATTAGGTCATGCTACCACCGTAAAGAAAGTTGACGAGGGTAACGTTAGGCCGATGCTTCCTTATCTCGTTTAATCCGTAAAGTCGGATAATTGGTTCTATGTTCAACCCGGTACTTGGCAACTAAGATCCTGATTGATTTCGGGGCGCCAACGCCAAAAAATTAAAAAACAATGCCACGTTCAGTAAACAATGTAGCATCACGCGCCAAACGTAAGCGCGTAATGGAGTTAGCCAAAGGTTACTTTGGTCGTAGAAAAAATGTATGGACTGTCGCTAAAAACGCAGTCGAAAAAGGTCTGGTATACGCATATCGCGACAGAAAGGCTAAGAAGAGAGATTTCCGCACCTTATGGATTGCCCGTATTAATGCAGGCGTCAGGGTACATGGTTTATCTTACTCTGAGTTCATGGGTAAAATCAAAAAAGCAGGCATCGATTTAAACCGCAAGGTGCTCGCAGATTTAGCCATGAATCACCCCGCTGCATTTGAAGCAGTAGTGAAAAAACTAAAGTGAAAAAGAGGGGCTCAGGCCCCTTTTTAATTATATACCTGAGCATGAGCAAATCAAAGAAAATATTCCTGGCGCTTGCAGTGGTTTTCTTTATCCTTCTATCCTGGGCCAGTTATGATATTTCCTCGCGTACCACTTTTCCCGGGTCTAAATCACAATTAAAAGAAAGAGTCAAAAAGCAATTATTACCTTCACAAAAACCAACAGATTCATTGAAATTGGACAGTATTTCAACCATTCATCGTTAAATCCTGCTTTTTATCCAAAAAAACTAAAAAAATCGTTGTCATTGTTTTGCAAATAAAAAGTTGTTTTTACTTTAGCATCAGATTAAAGCCAACTATAGACGAGATTATCCCCTGAAGTCAAGGACTTTGGGGGATTTTCTTTTTATACCCACCTTAATCTGGGCCAATTTTATTTAAGCCAGTGGCAACCCTTTTCATTTTCATTCCGTCCTGTAGAAAATTTAACACTAAACCCAAGGCTCTCCATGCACCTGCTGATACAGGGATGCAAACAAAATGATCGCGATAGTCAGCGATTGCTGTATCAGCACTATTATTCCTATGCGCTGAGTATTTGCATTCGATATTCACGCAATGTTGATGAAGCAAGGGAGGTAGTGAATGATGGATTTATGAAAGTATTTTCAAAAATAGATCAATACAAACAGGAGATGTCCTTCAAAGGGTGGTTGCGGAAAATCATGATTAATTCTTCTATTGATCAGTATCGCAAAGAATTGAAGCACCAGCATCATGCTCCGGTAGATCTTACTGTTGGTGAATTCACGCTGCCGCGTGCTATTTCTAATCTTTCGCACGAAGAGTTAATTGGATTGATTCAGAAGCTTTCACCTGCGTACCGGTCTGTTTTTAATTTATATGTAATAGATGGATATACACATCAGGAAATAGCCTTGATGTTGGGAATATCAGAGGGCACTTCAAAGTCGAATTTGCTTAAAGCACGCGAGAACCTGCGCACGATGTTAGAAATGTTGAATAAGATTCCCTATGAAAAAGCTAACTGATCAGGAACTTGATTCAATTTTTAAAGATGCGGCTGAAAGTCATCAGCCTGCATATGATCCTGCAGCCTGGGAGTTGATGGCAAACCGGCTTGACCAGCCAGTAAAAAAAATCGAATGGAATAAGTGGATAACTTATTTGCTGTTAGGTTCCGTGATTTTTTTGGTTGGAATTTGGGTGGGTACAAATCTTACTGATAATAGCAACGAGCAATCACAATCTAAGAGTGAAGCTACCCGGAAGGGGGCAGGTACAAATCAGGAGCTGAGTGTGGAGTCAAAAGTGGAACCGGAAAAGTTTGTGGTGCCAATTTTTGAAAATGAGAATAGTAAAGTAGGCATTAACAAACGTGGAATTCGAGTGCAGCATGATGGGACTGATAGTTTAGATAGGCCACAACACATAATTACTGATGAAGTTCAGCCAGCAAAGATTCTTAATACACTTGAGCCAGTCTTCGTCATTTCAGATAACGTAGAGTCTTTAAACAATAAAACAATTCATGTGCCTGACAAGGAAGTTAGTCACCAGGAAATGGATTCTGTTTGGGTTAAAGAGGGTGTTCAGAAAGAACAAGAGCCCGATTCGGTTTTATCAGCGGATAGTATTCAAGTGAAGCGAGAGGTGAAAGATATGAAACCGATTTTTATAAGGGCACTTGTTTCTCCTGATATCTCATCACTTGATTTTGCACCCACCGATCTGATCGGAACAAACTACTCGCTGTTGCTGGAGTACCAATTCAAAAATCACCTTTCTATATCAACGGGAGCGATTCTTTCAACGAAAGTATACTCCTCACCTGATGAGATTATATACGGTCAATACAAGGCTAATGCGGTAGATGGTACGTGCAAAATTCTGGATATACCTGTAAATGCTAATTTCTATTTTCTTAACACAAGGAAGATTTCTCTTTTTACCGGACTTGGTGTATCGTCCTATTTTATGTTGAGCGAAGATTATACATTTTATGTGAATACGACTTCAGGAACACGGGCATTTGATTGGTCTTTCCAAAGAGAAAACATTGATTGGTTTAGTGTGTTAAACATATCGATGGGAATACAATATAAGTTAGGGAATAGGTATTATGCGCAAGTAGAGCCATTTGTTAAGGCTCCAATAGCTGGGGTTGGTGAGTGGGATTTAAATCTTTCTTCCTGGGGAGTTTTCATTGGAATGAAATATCGTCTAACCAAATAAATCTATGAACAAAGTTTCTTTATCTTTTTTGATGCACTTCTTAATGTTGACAGCGACACTTATTGTTATGAGTTGTTCCAGTAGCAACGAACCAGAACCTTTAGATTGTGCCAAATCTGATTTGGTACTAACATTCTCAAAAACGGATCTTACATCTTGCACTGCTAATAATGGTTCTATCTCTGCGAATGCATCTGGTGGTGCAGCGCCTTATCAATTTGCGTTAGACTCTCAGCCTTTTGGAAGTAATTCTACCTTTTCCGGTTTGTCTACAGGTGTTTACCAATTAAAGGTTAAGGATGGAAACAATTGTGAAAGAACTCAGAGTGTAACGGTAAATGCATTTGGTACAACCCTCGCAGCTACTGTCAATATTACTAATAGTGGATGTAAAACTTCTGCAGGTCAGATTGAAGTAAACGCGTCCGGTGGAACAGGTCCTTATACATATCAACTTGGCTCAGCCGCGGCAACTTCAAATTCAACGTTTGGTAACCTCGCAGCAGGTAATTATTTGGTTAAGGTAACGGATAACACAGGTTGCTCTACTTCACAAAATGTAATTCTGACAACAGGAATAAAATACAGTGTAAATGTCAAAACAATTATTGAAACTAAATGTGCTGTTTCGGGTTGTCATGTCTCCGGAGGAAGTTCAACTAATTTCAATAATTTTGCTAATGTTCAATCGAGTGCCACTGAAATTAAATCCAGGACACAGAGCGGAAATATGCCTAAGAATGGGGACAAATTGCCACAGGCAGAATTGGATTTGATTGCTTGCTGGGTAGATGATGGTGCCCAAAATAATTAGCCGCTTATGTATAGGTATTTTTTAGTTATAGTTATACTTATTGCAAGTGCAATTCCATCTCATGCACAGAAATATACGGTAGAGAAATCTACCGTAATTTTTTTCTCCGATGCTGCAATTGAAGATATTACTGCAGAGAACAGTGAAACGTCTGGTTTGCTTAACGTTTCCTCCAGTGAGTTTGCCTTTTTGATTCCGATTAAGAAATTCCGATTCGACAAAAGCCTCATGGAGGAACACTTTAACGAGAAATACCTTGAGTCGGAAAAATTTCCGAATGCCATTTTTAAAGGGATATTAGAAGGCTTTCAATTTGATAAAGCACACCAGGAACTGAACGCGGTTGGCAAACTTACTATTCATGGAATTGCCCGTGATGTAGTAATTCCAGCCAGTATTGAAAGGAGTGGTAATAAGTTGATTGCGAGATCAAAATTTGTTATTAAACTGGAAGAGTATAAGATTAAGATCCCACAACTTATGTGGCAAAATATTGCTGAAGAAGTTGAAGTCACCGTAGAATTTATTTATAAACCCTTATGAAATTACTATTACTTGTATTACTTATTCCATATGTCGCCTTTTCTCAAGAAGACCTCTTAAAGGAACTGGAATCGAAAGAAAGTGAAAAGTCTGAGTTTGTTGATGCAACATTTAAAGGCAGCAGATTGGTAAACGGACAATCCGTAGAGACCCGGCATGCCGGTGAGTTGGAACTAATATTCTCACATCGTTTTGGTACGATTAATTCTGGTATCTATGAGTTATTCGGCTTAGATGAAGCATACATTCGCTTGGGTGCCGAATATGGAATCACCGATCGGCTCAGTGTTGGCATGGGGCGTACTTCGGTTGATAAAACCTATGATGGGTATTTTAGGTATAAGCTTATCCGGCAAACAATTGGAGGGGGCATGCCAGTAACAATATCGGCCTATGGAAATGCTGCTATAAAAACCTCTCCCAGAAAGGAAGATGCAACGTTTGATATTACCATGAAAGACCGAATGGCCTACGTAGCACAACTGCTAATCGCTCGTAAATTTTCATCTGCATTTTCACTTCAGTTGATGCCCTCATTTGTACATCAAAACCTGGTTGATCAAACTCAGGAAGTGAATAGTACCTTTGCCCTTGGCGCGGGTGGCAGAATGAAAGTTTCCAGAAGTGTTTCGCTCAATGCGGAATATTACTATCGGTTCAATGTTCCCTCAAATAGTCCTTATAACAATGCAATTGGTTTTGGAATTGACATAGAAACAGGGGGTCACGTATTTCAATTGGTGCTAACCAATAGTTTGGGTATGACGGAACGGCACATGATCACAGAAACCCAGGGAAATTTTTTTGATGGCGATATTCATATGGGCTTTAATATCACCCGGGCATTTCAGCTGAAAAAGCCAGGAAAATAAATAATTGATTTAATCCACTACTTTTTTAGATTTAAGCTTTGATTAAGACTTAAATCGAATTGTTACTCTTCTCAATAATCCTTTATCTAACATTAACAATAGCCATTGGTTATTGGGCATCCAAAAGAGTAAAGACAGCGGGTGACTTCTTATTAGCGGGCAGAAGTCTGCCCTTGCTCTTAAGTTCTTCGGCTTTATTCGCCACATGGTTTGGATCAGAAACGGTGTTTGGTGCTTCTGCAGAATTTTTAAAAGGCGGTTTGTTATCAGTCATTGAAGATCCCTTCGGGGCAGCGCTCTGCCTGGTGTTGTTCGGAGTTTTCTTTGCCCGCAAATTATACTCCATGAATCTTCTTACCCTGGGTGATTTTTTTAAAGTACGATTCGGCAGAAGAACCGAGTTGGTGGCCAGTGCATTCATCGTACCATCGTATGTAGGATACATCGCAGCACAATTACTCGCAATGGGTTTAATTTTAAATGTAGTCACCGAAATTGAGGTGTGGCAAGGAGTTGTTGTTTCTGCATTGGTGGTAACATTTTATACTTACATAGGAGGTATGTGGGCAATATCAATTACTGATTTTATACAGAGTGTCATCATCATTGGTGGACTTATCGTATTGGCTGTAAATCTTTCGATTAAGGCAGGAGGTATTTCAGTTGTGTTAAATGATACCCCAGCAGAAACATTTCGATTTCTTCCTGAAGCCAATTTCAAAGAAATTGTTATTTATCTGGGTGCGTGGTCTGTGCTGGGGTTAGGATCAATTCCTTCGCAAGATGTTTTTCAACGAGTGATGTCTTCAGGCAGCGTAAGCACAGCGGTGCGTTCGTGTTACATCGCAGCATTGATGTATCTGACCATTGCGATGTTGCCTTTGTTCATTAGTTTATGTGTTAAACATTTGTATCCCGACTTTGCAACAGGTGATGCGCAACTGGCATTACCAACTATGGTGCTGAGTCACGCCACGTTGCCGATACAAATACTTTTTTTTGGCTCCCTCTTATCAGCCATTATGAGCACTACCAGTTCTGCTATCTTAGCGCCTTCCGCGATTTTTTCTGAAAATCTTGTTAAGCCACTTACCAAAGGAAGACTCACAGATAAGCAGCTATTAATTGTAACTCGTATTTCTGTTTTGGGATTTAGCATTTTGGCGACTATCATGGCTACGGTTCGCTCCAATATATATGAATTAGTAGGGGAGTCTTCCATCCTAAGTCTCGTTTCCTTATTTGCTCCCCTGGTATTTGGTTTATACTGGAAAAGGGCAACTCCTCATGGTGCTCTACTATCTATGGTATTAGGTACCTTTACATGGTTTATTTTTGAGAGATTGGAAACCAGTTGGCCAAGTCTTGTACCGGGTTTGTTGGTGAGTGTGGCGGCAATGATTTTGGGTAGTTTAATTTGGAAGAATAAATAAAATGATATGATAAAAGTTGAAATAAGCCGCATCGATAAGGATTTTCATATGGAGGCTGTGAATGAAGCAGGCAGCAAAATTCAGATGGATGCCGGCCCCGGAGATGGAGGTCATGACTTGGGTATGCGCCCCATGCAATTACTGTTAGCAGCTTTTGGCGGATGCAGTGCGATTGATGTGATTAGTATTCTGCGCAAGCAACGTGAGCCTCTGGTGGACTTAAAAATTACCGTTACCGGAGAACGTGAAAAAGATGCAGTGCCCGCATTGTATACCGAAGCTCACGCACACTTCCGATTATACGGAGATATCAATCCCGATAAGGCACAAAAGGCAATTGCGCTTTCCGTTGATAAATATTGTTCGGTAGCCAAGACATTGGA
>JALOMN010000230.1 GCA_025455445.1 Cyclobacteriaceae bacterium | reverse complement strand
CCGGATACGGCCCTCGGGGAGGCCATTATCGGCCGCAGCCGCCCCATGCAGGAGGTTTACAAGGCCATCGGCCGGGTTGCCCCCACGGATGCCACAGTACTCCTCCGGGGCGAATCCGGCACCGGCAAAGAACTGGTAGCCCGGGCCATCTATCAGCATAGTCTGCGGGCTGACAAACCATTCCTGGTGATTAATTGTGTAGCTATCCCTGAAACCTTGTTGGAAAGCGAATTGTTCGGTTATGAGAAGGGGGCCTTTACGGGTGCCATCAATCGCCGGGTTGGAAAAATCGAACAGGCCCACGGCGGCACTGTTTTTCTGGATGAAATCGGGGATATGCCATTCAGTATCCAGGCCAAGATTCTCCGTCTGCTCCAGGAAAAGAGCATTGAGCGTTTGGGTGGCCGCGACCCCATCCCCGTGGATGTCCGGATTATCGCCGCCACCAATCGCAACCTGGAAACGGCCCTGGAAGACGGTCGCTTTCGGGAAGATTTATATTACATAAAAAAGAGGTTGGAACATATTGCTCCAACCTCTTAACATTTATACTCTTCGTCCTCTGATGAATTGAGTTGTTCCTATATTAATTCTTCTGCGGTATAGCAATCGGAAAATCGTTTCCGGAAATAAAGCTGTTAGGATATTGTGCTTTGCCCCCGAACTTCTCTGTGAGTTCCGGTACCCTGCTATCCATATACAATTTTAATTCATTCACTGTAACCTGCCCATCACCACCCAAATCGGCTTTGCCTTCCAGGCCTTCCAACATCGCATAGGTGAATGTGCCGTGTTTCAATTCTTCAAACTCGGCAGCATATTGTTTGGTGCCGCTTGAGGCAAGCATGACAACACCACTACTGCGCGCCAATGTTACGATTGCCTTTTCTTCCGATGCCGCTGCCCGCACCTTCATATTGGCAACTGCTGCACCAGAATGACAGGCGTCCATCAATACCACTTGTTTCTGCGCCTTGATAAGCATCAGGTTTCTCTTTAGTTCTTCATCTGAAATTGCTTTGGCTTTTAATTGCTGCGCGTCTCCATAAATTTTAGTCACATCGGTAGGCACCAGGTAAAATGTTTCATTATCGTCCTCATCAATTGTACCATGACCGGCATAATAGAATATGAATACATCGTCAGGCTTTGCTTTCGCAATGATGTTTTTGAAGCCCTTCATAATGTTACTGCGGGTAGCTTCTGTATCATACAACTCTGTTCGGTTAATTGCCTTAAAAATTCCTTTGTTCTGCTCCACTAACTTTTCAGTTAATCCCTTCGCGTCAGCCTGCGCATAATTCAGATCGTATGCAGAGTTTTGATACTTATTTATTCCTACTGAGAAAACATACAATGTAGAGGTTGCAATCACTTCACCCGTATATTGAACTTTAAACACATCGGGACGTGATTCTACTTTATAATAATTGATCACCTTTACTTTAAACTCATTTGTGCCGTTAGTCATTTCCAGCGTATAATCCCGTGTGATTTTATCCCCCTCACCTTTTGAGACTACGGTTGTGTCGTGTATGATAAGTTTATCATTATGAAAAATGTTAACCTCCTTAATACCACCGCCACCATCAAATATTTCAACCTTTACAGGTAATGTTTGTGCTTCAGTTACAAGTTCTCCTTTTATATAGTGAACCTGCTCCTTCAAATCCTGAGAAGCATAACTTTCAAAAAATCCTGCTGAAGGGCGATGCAATCTGCCCAGGTCAAAAATCCGTTCGCCAGATTCGCGCAAGACATCCTCAACTCTCTTTCCTTCTATTACGCTGCGATTCATTTCGCGCGGGCGATAAAGAATTTCAAAATACTGATCGGCTTCATAGAAATCAGCCAGTTTATCTATTCCCCGGTTGATGTGCCAACCAAAATATTGTGGCCCCGCAGAAGAACAACTAAAATAGCCACGGGGAGTCCAGCAAACCCACTCATTATCATCAGCAAGAAATAACGTTGTGTAAGGAATCACGAGTTCACCTAGAGTTTTATATTTTGCTTCTATCTCCTTATACGCTTTCTGACCTTTCGACTTCAAGAATGCCATCACGTCTTGCCATGCCTTTTTGGAATTTTCAGAGGTCAATGAATCTACCGGCAGTGAGCTAAAGTATTCTGCCCATTCCGGGGTATCAAAAATGCTGCGGATACTGGGTGCCAAGCCTGTTTCAGAAAGTTTCCACAGAATGACAGATTGATCTTCACCTCCTGAAGCCAGGTATTTTCCATCGGCACTTACTGAGATTGTCCTTATTGAACCGGTATGTCCCAAAAACTCTTTGCTTAAGAAACCATTTTTATCAAATAGTTTAAGGGTAAAGTCGCTGGCAACAACCATATTTCCATCTGCCAGATATTTAAAATCAAGAATGCGCCCATCAATATTAGGATCAGTCTGCAGTGTTTTTCCCTTAGGCAATCCAATGGAATTAATTCCAGTTTGAAATACATCTTTAGGCAAAGCCGGTTGTGATGGTGTGCGTGCAGGATTCCTGTTTAAAACGAATGTTGCAAAATCAAAACTCTGTGAATACTTTGTTTTATTGGCAGAGGGAACTTCTTTTGATACAAACAATTCATATCCTTCTCCAAAAGCAACCTGATAGATTGATCCTCCTTTTCCTTTAATCTTCTTAGAAGTTAAACCGTTGATTGGATTCCATAAAATTATCTCATTGTTATTACCTCCTGCCGAAGCCACCATATAGTTTCCGGTGGTTGAGGAAGAAAAAGCAGCGCTGAACACCGTGTTGTCATGCCCTGTAAACTCAGTGAGTCTGGTAGTAGCCGGAATTGTGTAAGTTACTCCGCGACCTGTTTCATCCAATGCTGCCAGTATTTTTCCGTCAGAAGAAAAGGCCACCGCGGTTACCACATTTTTTATTTTATCGATATCGCGAATGGCCATACCCTCCGAATTCCACAATATCAATTCATTCTCAAAACTGCTGCTGATAAGATAAGCACCATCAGGAGAATAAGCCAGTTTATTCAATGTACCCTTATGCTTGCGCCATGGTTTTGCTGTAAATTTTCTTTCTCCCCTTTGCAAACCAGCTAATGGGAATACAAGAATATCTTTCGAATCGCATGCTACAGCGAGATCCTGATTAGTTCTGTTAAAACTCAAGCTAAATACAGGTAGTCCAATTTCCAGTGCTACCGTGGTAATAAGCGTTGGAAATCCTTCCATTTTCCATACGCGCACAGTGCCATCGGCACTGCCACTGGCCAGGTATTGACCTGAACCACTAAAAGACAAACTATTAATAACTTCGGTATGCCCTACAGCAGTTGCTACCTGGGTGCCTTGTTCCAAATCAATTACAATAATGTAGTTTTCTTTTTCGGTGCTTACCTGGTAGCCCGCAACCGCGAGTAATTTTCCATCTGGTGAAAGCGCGGAAGAATAAAACATGCCCTCATAACCATCGCCTACCTGTGATTCGAATTTCTTCACCAACTCGCCTGTTTGAACATTCCAAATCCGTATCGTTTTATCTTCTGAAATAGAAATGAGTCGTAACCCATCTGGCGTAAATATGAGGTTGCGTACTTTGCCCGAATGACCCATTGGATTTATCATAATCCGTGGTGCTTGCGCAAATAAAGCAATCGCAAGGGTGCAAAAGGATAGAGTTATCAATAATGCTCTCCGCATAATCATTTCAGATTTAATTAGTTAGTAAACTTAGTTATTTAAAATCGTAAGAGAAAACAGGGTAACTTCTGGCCTTCTCAGACACAAATAATGCCTGTTTATAAGAAATTAAGGGTTCATATTTTAGAAAAAAGAGGCTCTAAGAATACTTTAAGCTACTATTAATGACCCCGAATGGCCTTGCAAAAAGCGGTCTAAATAGTTGGGCTTTATATTCCGTGATAACCACTATACCCGAAATAAATAAGGCCGGGTTTAATTCTTTTGAAAAGTAAGCAGATCGGTGCCGCCATTCCCGCCACTGATATGCTGAAGTTTCAACTGAATGTCAGTAAGTTCAATAATATCCCAGTCTTCATTTAACTCTGTGAAATCATCAGGTGTGGCGAAATTCAGGAAAAAATTAAGATCACTGAGCGTGTCGTCATCGCTGTTGTTATCAGTAATATTCCATCCACCGGTATACGTATTGGCTCCTTTTACAGCGGTAACACCTCCACTCACCGCACCTGAATTCAGTTCGGCAAACGTAAATGTATAACCGGTGAAATTACTGGTTTCATCTGTGCCGGAGTCAACAAAACTGGTGATTCGCCAACTGCCTGAGGTGATTGTGGCAACTACTGTTTTCTGACTGCTATCCT
>JALOMN010000229.1 GCA_025455445.1 Cyclobacteriaceae bacterium | reverse complement strand
AGATTTAAGCTGAGGGGCAATGCTGGAATCAAGTTTTTCTTCATTGAGACGAAGTAGTGTGTACTTTTCTTGCTTATCGGCAGAGTATTTCATAGTAATTATTTACGGTTCAAAATTAACTTATTTTAGGTAATTAACGATACTCTGCTCGATTCGTTCCAGGATTGTATCATAATTCACCGGGGCAAGTTTTTCACCGGTCATTTGGTAGTATAATTCCTGATATCTGTCTGAAATTGAGCGTACTATTTCATCGGTCATTTCCGGAATAACCTGTCCGTCTTTGCCTTGAAACCCATTTTCAATGAGCCATTGTCTCACAAACTCTTTGGATAATTGCTTTTGCGACTCACCCTTGCGCTGTCGCTCTTCATATCCTTCTTTGTAAAAGTAACGTGATGAATCAGGCGTATGAACCTCATCTATCAGGTAAATAGTATCATGGTGTTTACCAAATTCATATTTGGTGTCAACCAAAATAAGATTGCGTTCATTAGCCAACTGAGTGCCTTTTTCGAATAATAACAAAGCATATTTTTCTAACTGCAGGTAATCTGCTTCGCTAACTATTCCACGCTTGAGTATTTCTTCGCGTGAAATGTCTTCATCGTGTCCGACCTTTGCTTTGGTAGTGGGTGTAATGATGGGTGCTGGTAACTTATCATTTTCTTTCAGGCCTTCTGGTAATGCTACACCACAAAGTACACGTTTACCGGCTTTATATTCGCGCGCAGCATGTCCGGCAAGATATCCTCTCACTACCATTTCAACGGCAAATGGCTCGCATTTAAAACCAATAGTCACGTTTGGGTCGGGTGTTTGTATTACCCAGTTTGGAACCAGGTGTTTGGTGGCTTGCAGATTACGCGCTGCTATCTGATTTAATACACGCCCTTTATCTGGAATTGCCTTCGGTAAGATTACGTCAAATGCAGATATACGGTCACTGGCTACCATGGCCATCGTGTCTCCAAAATAGTACACATCTCTAACCTTGCCACGGTAGAAACCGGTTTGGCCTTTGAAATTAAAATTTGTCTCTTTAATTGCTTGCATAGCGCCTGATGAATAGCGCAAATTAACTAAGTCTGTTTTCACACTAAAATATAGTGAAGCATTTATTTCTCTTCCATTAAGAGACCTGACTTATAGTTGCTTGTTTTTATGAGTTCACCAGCTTCGTTGTATTCTTTCCATGGATTATGCTTTTTATTGGCGATATACTCGCCTTGTTCTTTAATCTGACCATTGGGATAATAGGACACGTAAGGCCCATGCTGACGATTTGACCTGTATTCAGATTGAGAAAGGAGTTTACCATCTTCATAGTAATTCTTTACCGTGCCGTGCAGCATGTTGAATTTCCAGTTTTCTTCGGTGGACTTGTTTCCATTTTGATGATATGTAGTTCGTAATCCGTTTAACTCACCATTCTGATAGGTTTCTTTTGATGATACTGTTTTTCCGTCAGGCCAATAATAATTCCATGTGCCATATGGCTTACCTTCTCGCATTGTTTTTTCAGCCAGCAGATTTCCGGTTTCACTGTATTCAGTAATCTTGCTTTCTTTGCCACCCAGTGTAATCTGCTCCTGCACCCTTATTTTTCCATTAGGATAATAATCGTAATTCGTTCCCAACTTGGCGCCTTCTTTATATTGATATCTGTGTCGGACGGCACCATCTGAATAATAGGCAATGTTATCTCCCTGCAACTTTGAATTCATAAAATGTCCTTCCAGCATAAGATGCCCGGCATCATCAAAATATCTGAAGTCTCCGACTTTCTCGCCTTCCTTAATAGTGTATTCAGATTCTAATTGAGTATTGGGATAATAGGTGCGTTGAAATCCACTGATAAAACCATCTTTAAAATTCGCTTCAGTTTCCAATGAGCCACTTTCGTAGTAGGTTTTTGTGATGCCATTCGGGCGCTGATTTTTGTAATTGATTTCTTTTTGAATTTTTCCTGATAGATAATATTCTTTTACCAAACCATCTGGTTTACCTTTTACAAATAATCCTTCCTGTTTTATTAAACCGGTAGGGAAATATGATTTTACGCTATCGATGAGTTTGTTATTCTGATAATATGCACGTTGTATGGGCATACCATTTTCATCAAACACTTCTACGGTGCCATGGCGCATGCCGTTTTCATAGCCTATCTTTCTGATAAGTGTACCATTTGAATGGTATTCATAAAAGGTGCCCCATCGCACACCATTTTTAAAGTTACCTTCGATTGCAATATTTCCGTTTTGAAAATATTTTCTGTATTTGCCTTCCAGTGTTTCGCCATCCTGTGCTGATACAAAGTAGTGTTCGTCTATTCTTTGCTTAAAAGGATCATAGAATGTTTTGATTTCCTTCTGGGCAAAGGTGATGTGTCCAATAAGTGTTATTGAAATTAACAGAGAGATTCGAAACATCTGGCAGATTTTGTATGCTGTAACGTTTGGTATGGCGAGTTGTTGTGTTATAATTTCTCTATCACTATAGCCGATGCGCCACCTCCGCCATTGCAAATGCCGGCAACACCAATGCTAGCGCCATTTTGCTTCAATACATTCGCTAAGGTGATTGTGATTCGCGCTCCGGAAGCACCTAATGGATGCCCCATTGCTACTGCACCGCCATTAATGTTTACCTTGTCGGGATCGAGATTGAGTTTGATATTGTTGGCGATCGCTACTGCAGAAAAGGCCTCATTGATTTCGTAATACGATACATCGGAAGGATTCACGCCTGCCATCTTCATGGCTTTAGGAATTGCCAGTGAAGGTGCAGTAGTAAACCACATAGGGTCTTGTGCAGCATCCGCAAAGCCACGGATTTTGGCAATAGGGGTAATGCCAAGTTCTGTTGCTTTTTCTTTACTCATTAATATCACAGCTGCAGCACCATCATTGATGGTAGAAGCGTTTGCTGCAGTAACAGTTCCTTCTTTTGTGAACACGGCTTTTAATCCGGGAATTTTATCAAAGTTTACATTTTTATATTCTTCATCTTCCCCAAACACCGTTACCTCACCTTTACGTCCTGTAATTTCTACCGGAATAACTTCTTCTTTAAATTTACCTGCTGCCCACGCGGCTGATGTGCGCTTATAAGAGTTAATGGCATAATTATCCTGATCTTGTCTGCTGATGTTCATTTCTTTTGCAGTATTATCGGCACACACACCCATCGCACAACGATTGTATACATCTGTAAGGCCATCGAAAGTCAACCCGTCCAATAATTCACCGTTGCCGTATTTATATCCGTAGCGCGCTTTGTTTAAATAGTAGGGAATGTTACTCATACTTTCTGCGCCTGCTGCTACTACGATATCATTTTGTCCCAACATGATAGATTGTGCACCCAACATTATTGCCTTCATTCCGGAAGCACAAACTTTATTAATCAAAGTGCAGGGTATTTCATATCCAAGTCCGGCACCCACAGCAACTTGTGTGGCGGGGGCCTGGCCCAATCCGGCTGAGATTACATTGCCAAAAAACACTTCCTGAATCAACTTAGGATCAAGAGAAATCTTATTAATAGCGCCTTTTACAGCGTGAGCACCTAATTGCGTGGCAGATAAACTAACGAGGCTGCCTCCAAAACTTCCAATGGGAGTGCGAACGGCAGATACGATATATACTTCTTTCATAACTTGATTATTAATAATTGAACGATAGCTCTCTATTTATCTTAAACTATATTTTTTTTGGAGTCGTAACCTTTGAGTTGCTAATCGCCAAAGTAAAAATTACCAGTCAGGCTTGCCTTTGTCTCTGGGTTTAGTTGCCTTTCTTTTATTCTGTTGAAGATATTGCACTTCCTGATTTTTCATTGCTTCCAATAACATCTTTGCTTTCTCTTCACTGATTTGCATCTCCTTTAATTTTTCTGATACAGAAGGAGGAATATCTTTCTTCTCTTGATTTTCCTTTTCCTGTTGCTCTTTTTGTTCTTGTTCTTTCTTTTCTTTTGATTCTTTTTCCTGTTTTTCTTTTTGCTCTTGTTGCTCTTTATTTTGTTGATCGTTCTGATCTTTATTTTGCTCGTCCTTTTTATCCTGTTGGTTTTTTTGGTCTTTATTCTGCTCTTGTTTCTGATCTTTGTTATCTTCTTGTTTCTGATCCTTGTTCTTATCTTGCTTATTAGGATCTTGCTTTTTCTGTTCTTCTTCTTTTTTCTTTTGTTCTTCTAATTTTTTCTTGACCATTTCATAGTTATATCGGGCGTCATTATTGGTAGGATCTGCCTTTAATGATTGTTTAAAATGGGCAAGCGCTTCTTCAAACTTGCCCTGCCGATTGGCAAGCACACCTAATTGTTGTTCTGCAATTGATTT
>JALOMN010000228.1 GCA_025455445.1 Cyclobacteriaceae bacterium | reverse complement strand
GCAACCGAACGAGTGGAAGATCGAAGACGGTGATCTGATTGCCACTCACGGACCGATGGCCACGAAAGAGGAGTTTGGGGATTGCCAGCTGCACGAGTCTCAAGAGATGTCACTGCAGGATCATGCTTTGCTCGAAGGCGCATGAATATGCCAACCAGTACGGTTAACGGGCCTACAAGAGAAAGGATGCGAACCAGGTGCATACTTGCAAGAATGTATTTGTTACTGACGGTGCAGCGATGACCTCAGTGGGCAATCAGAATCCTTCGCTCACGTTTATGGCACTTACGGCACGAGCGGCAAACTTTGCAATAGATGAGATGAAGAGAGGGAATTTGTAATTGCATTTTCTGCTATTGCAGCAGCAATATTTGTTCAAATAAAATCCATTAATGAAGAGTGTAATTGTTTTTGTTCTTCTATTTAATAATTGCCTTGCTCAAAACACTATAATCTGGGAGGTTTCAGATACAATCAATAATAAAAAATCGTTTATTGTAGGAACCTATCACCATATCGGTAATTCGTTTGTTGACTCTATTAAGATTATAAGGAAGACTCTTTTGAGCGCTGAAGTGGCAGTATTCGAGTCGATTGATGATAGGGAAGTGCTAAGCAATTTACTCCAACAACGAACTGCACAAAATGAAATTAAGAAATTATTAAGCAAACAAGATTATAAGAAACTTAAATCAATAAGTAAAAATTGGGAGATTGATATTGCCACACTAAAACCAATTGAACTATTGGTTGTCTTAAGACGTGAATTTCAAATTCAGAAATGTAGAACTTTGAAGCCCGCAGACGCTTGGGATCATTTTGACAATTACCTTATAGATATTGCTAAGAAGAATACTATAGAATTGGTGGGTCTGGAAACCGACAGTATTCAACTTTCAATATTAAAGGAAATACAAGACTCATGGGGTGCTGAAGCCGTTAGTCAGGAGATTAGTTATTGGCTCTCTACACTTACGTCTAATCAAAGCTGGTATGAAGAGTGTGAGCCTACCTTGCAATATCAAAAACTTGAAATTGACTACGAGTTCACCACGGATTGTGAAGATGATATTTTAAATAAGGGCAGAAATGAGCAATGGATAGCTAAATTAACTGAAATAGTATCTACTAAGAATAGTTTTATTGCAGTTGGATTACTCCATCTTAAATATCAGTGCGGCTTATTGGAGAGTTTTAGAAAGTATGGATTTGTTGTGAAGCCAGTGATTTTTGTTAACAACAACTAATAATCGCCTAACCTAGGGATGGTCGGATGATTTTGAAATTTGTTAACTTTTATAGGTTTCTTCATCTTAACTTCTAATAAGCTTGCGCTACCTCGAAGGTGTTTAATGCATCTGTTTTACCGGTGCCATCTACTATTTTATCTGCGAGCCTTGTGCCGTCAAACGAAAAGGAGTAAATGTGAGTGAAGTCAGATTCATCAACCACACTGACAATCAAACGAGTTCCATCTGCAGAAAACACTCCGTCTTTGCCTAATTTATGGGAAGCAGGCACTTCGATAGTCAATTTTGAATAGTCAAAACCATCATCACGGGCAGTCCAGTATTCAATCGTTCCATCAGCTTTCTGGAAAGTATAAAGTATTCGTTTTTTTATTGGTTGATAAATTTGAGCTTGTGCGTCAGCTTCTTCCTGGCAACTTAGTTGAAATAAAACCAAGGAGAGTGAAAATGCGGTGAGCACCACGCTGGAGTAGATTAACTTTTTCATTGCATTGTATTAGTTTAGTGTACTTATCGTCTTTGAGTGAATCATTCACAATGAATAAACCATGGTTGATATTTATCCAGATGAACTGACTGTTATGAAGTAAAGATAAGCCAGTTATTCCGGTATAAGGTATTGTTTACGCGGCTATGTACGTAGCTGGAACTTTTTAGTAGATAAGCGGTTTATTTGCTTTTGCATAAATGCTTCCAATGAACCAATTTAAATTGCGCTGACTTGTTGTACATGAAAGACACTGGCGTTGCAGGTGTTCTTCCTCGGCAACTTTACAAATTTGTCAATCCGTGCGAAGCACCTCTTGTGTTAGTTTTCTTGCTTAAATAAGTGGATGGTGTAATCCAGTAATTTCCCGTCTCCAGGATCTCCGTGGCCAGGCACAACAATTTTTATCTTTGGATATTCCTGCTTGATTTTTTCCACAGTAGGTGACCAGGCAGTAACATTGGCATCACCTAAATATCCTTTGGTGGCATCAACTTCTTTTATCAGGCAACCACCAAATAAAACTTGTTCATCAGGAAAATATCCCACAATATTATCTTTCGTGTGACCTTCACCGAAAAAAGTTGCGAGTACTTCTTCATTACCAACTTTCAAAATAAGTGAATCACTGAAGCTGTGTTGAGGAACATCAAAATTATTTTCTTTGGCAAGTTCAATTGTTTTGTAATACGCATAGGAGGGAATTCCTTTTTCATGAAATGTATTTAGCCCGCCCAGGCAATCATTGTGGAAGTGGGTTGGAATGATTGCGTTTATTTTACAACCAGTTGTTACTGTTATCCACTGGATTAATTCGTCCGAACTTATAGTTTGGGTGGGAGTGTCAAATATCACGGTCTCATCCTTACTTCTTACAATGAGCCCATTGCAGGGAACATTACCAAAATCGTTGGTTTGCAGGTATGAGGTATGTTGAAATGCGTGTTCTGAAAGTTGAGTGATGATCAGATTTTCAGATTGGTAAACGACTTTCGTGGTGATGAATTCTGTTTTACGTGTGTCACAAGTTATTAAGGTGAGTGCGAAGAAACTTATTAACAGGTATTGCAATATGACTTTCATAATGTGTGGATGCTGTTTAGAAATAGCGATGTAAAATCAATTGCTATTGCGGGTATTTATTTTGTTAATCATGCATTATTTATTCTTGTAGATTTCTGTTTTCTATTCATCAAAGCAAGAAATATTAATCCTACAACAACAGTTAAGGTAATTGTAATTAAGTTTTCATGAATCTGGGAAACATTCATTTTTATGTTTGATACAACCCCTTCCTGAATTCCATTCCCGGCTCCATGCGCTATTGCGGCAGGTATAAAGCTCTTACTTTTTTGGGTAAGCCAGGCATAGAAAAAGGAAATTGCAATAAGTCTAATCGGAAAAAGTATGAAACCTCCAACCACAGGAGTATCTGGGTAATTATATCCGTTGAGTAATACGGGTAGATGCCACATTGACCAAACAAAACCTAAAATGGTTACGCCTTTAACTAAACCAAATTTGTCGGTAAGCAAGGGTTGTAATAAACCACGCCAGGCAAATTCTTCTCCTGTTGCTACAAATGCATTCAACAACGCAAATGCTGCTCCTGTAATAAATATGTTTAAAGCAAATATTAGCCAGGACTGGTTACCTTTCCCTAAAAAAAATGGCCCACCTGTAACATTCACTTCTGAATTAGAAAAAACAAACCAATCAGATTGTCCATAGTTGAATTTTTGAATAATGATTAGTACTCCAAATGCAATCATTATGGGAATGAGTACAGCAAAAAATGAAGTAATAAAGATTTTAGAATTAGGTTTCCATAAAAGATGTTGTTTTAAATTCTTATTTCTGTTTAGAAAAAAAATTGTTACAACAAGCGGTGTGAGCATTGTTCCGGCAAGCCAGATTCTTGCGGCATCACTGTTAATGTCTCCAGTAATAATGATTGCCACTATTTGAACTGTCCAACTAACTATAAGTAAGATTAAAATGTATGAGTAAATTTGTTTTTTTGTTGCCATTAATTAATCTCTTTGTATTGGGTTCATACGGTTAGTCCGAATTTGACACAAACGGTTTGGAAGCTACCCGAAGGTGGTGATTTCGTAGCTCTTAACTTTCAAAGAAGCACGAATCCCCGCTTTTGTAAAACGGCTGTTAACACCAGATTTATTTCATCCACTAGTTCGTTTCTGTATATTTTTTAAAGTTGTCCAAGATTGCTTGCCAACCGTTTTTCTGTAACTCAATTGAATTTTCTGTTTCAGGGTCAAATTTTATTATCACATCGGTTTGTCCATTTATTTCAGTGAACTCAACTTTTGCAAGTCGCCCACCGAATTCATAGGTAAAATCTTCGCCTTGATTAATCTCTGTGTAAACGGCATCAAAGTCAAAACCAAAACTTCCGTCTTTGGCTTCCATTCGTACTATATACCGTCCACCGACTTTCATATCGTTAGTGGCTGTCGGGCAATGCCAACTTGGGTCGGCAAAATTCCATTTAGTGATGTGTTCAGGTTGCGTATAATAGTCCCAAACTTTTTGCTTTTCTGCTGAAACTGTCACTTTAACTGTTATCTTTTCTTGTCTCATAAATTTATTGT
>JALOMN010000227.1 GCA_025455445.1 Cyclobacteriaceae bacterium | reverse complement strand
TTATCAATATGTAATGCATTACAAAGATAAGGATACGTGGGATTCCATTAAAATTGAAGTGCGGGCACGCGGAAATTTCAGAAGAAAGGAATGTTATTACCCGCCTTTACGGATAAAGATAAAGAAGCACGATGCCGAAGGAACTGTATTTGAAGGAAATAAAAGCTTGAAGCTTGTAATGCCCTGCAAACCAGCCAAAGACAATTCGCTAATTATGAAAGAGTATGTGTGCTACCAGATGTATGAGCCTATCACACCTTACATATTTAATACGCGGCTGGTGAATATAGAATTTCTTGATTTGAATAATAAGAAAGCAAAACCGGTGCAGTTCAGAGGATTTTTTATTGAAGATGATGATGTGGTTGCGAAACGACATCACGGCAAGGTTGTAGAGGATATGAAGTTGCACCCCAAGTCTTTGGAAGACAGCAGTGCGGTGCGCCATGATATCTTTCAATATATGGTTGCCAATACCGATTGGTCTACCACCTTTATGCATAATGCAAAAACTATTCAGTTAACAGATACAAAGAAATATATACCATTAGCGTATGACTTTGATATGGCCGGATTTGTAAATGCACCCTATGCTTCGGTGAGCGATCAACTTCCTATATCCAGTGTGCGCGAACGTCTTTTCCGTGGGTTCTGCAGGTCAGAAGCAGTATTTCAGGCAATTCGCAAAGAATATATTGCCAAGGAAGGCGCGATCAAGGAAAGTTTGAAACGTAGTGAAGCAGATTTTGATCCCAGAGAGTTTTCGGCCATGATGAAATACATGGACGAATTTTTTGCTACCATGAAAAACGATAAAACCTTTAAGTCTGAAATTATAAGTAAGTGCAGGACTAATTAACCGAACGCAAGGAAGATTAGAAACACGGTTACACTCAGAATAAATCCAAACATAAACACCTGGTAGGCATATACCAGCAGGTTGTATTTCCTTTTTAAGATAATCCCCTGATTATATAAATCTATGGTCATGTGTTCATAAATCTCATTGCCTGAGTCGAGCAGGGTATTCATTTTTTGAAGGTATTCCTGTTGTGTATTTTGAGCAATCACGCCAAAAAACAACAGACTTGACTTCTGCATCTCACCAGCTTCCTGCTTAGCCTTTAGTAATTTGGGTCGTGCTGCCTGGATTGCAAAAATTACGGAGATAAGGCATGATAATACGATAAGGATAATAGGAGCGAGTACTTTAAAATCCAACGTTTCTATTTTTCCTGCTACAGCACCATACCCGGTGATAGCAATAATAGAAGAGATTATCATAGTGTTTATACTGATAATAATGTTTGCTTTATTATCAGCCATCTGAATAAGGTTGCTTTGATTTTGATATGTAGAGCGAAAAAGAGTTTCCCTTCCACGCATCTCTTTCTTCTTCTTGGGCTTAATTTCCATAAGAACTAAATGTATCTATTTTTTTTATTCATTGATGTTTGGCTTCCGCTATTTTTTTAATTCGGAAATCTTCCAGTCGAATGTCGTCCAGACCTTTTTGGTCGAACGGATTCTCCATCTGGTCTTGCACATTATACAATGAGACAAGTATAAATGTAGAGATACAGGATAGTGCAAATAGAATCCACGATTCGTTGGCTGACACGCCATCATGCAATTTGTGATACAAAGATGGTGTATAGATAATAGGGTAGAAGTATATAAAGATTAAACAGTAGGCCCTGATGGCGATAGGTGTGCGATGACGATTGATGGCAATAATATTCTCCGCACTACCATATACTTCTTTCATAAATCGGAATATTTTAAGAGCGGTTCCGTTTCCGATCGTTTCTGTATTGGCTTTTATAAATAGAAAGACTTTATCAACTTCTTCCATTACTTGTTCCCGGCTGCATAATTTTGGCCCGAGGTAGTCAATCATTTTTGCATTGATAGAAGCAATGGTGTTTTGAATTTCAAGTTTCTGGGTTTCGTCAATATCTTCATTACGCTGAAAAGAATTGTTAACCGTAATTAACCCGCCCTTAAATCGCGAAAGATGTTCCAATGCTTTTTCTCTTCTGCGAAAAGCGCTTCGGATGGTAAATACCAGAGGGAAGATAATGGCGATACTGATCAGAGAGAGATCATAATTATAGTTAAAATTGAACTTCAGCGTGAGGTAGCTGACTAATGCGGAAATTCCCAAAGCCAGTGCAGTGCGGCCGTTGAGTATCGAGAAATACTTATTCATTAAGAGAACAGGAGTAGGTTTTTATTACACTTTAAATTTGACAGGCTGAATATAATTCATTCTTCTTAAATGTGAAGTTTTAAGATGCTATGCATCGTTTATTTAGTGCACTTGCCTGTTAAGCTACCTTACTTTTACAATTCATTTTTTCAAGAACTTCTGCGACAACTTAAAAAGTTATAATCATTGGTGAAGCCAGTTTTACACTATAAATAATCGAATTCAGATTGGATAGATAATTCCCAATTTGGAACTAACCTGGCATCAAAAATCATCAAAACATCACTTTTCAGAGGTTTTTTACAGCGGCACGAAAATAGAACCCACTAAAGTCTAAACTTAAACCAGTGTCACTCATGAACAATCTCACAGTATATCGCAGGCTAGCCGAGCAACTGATGCTAAGACTATTATTTGGTTCTTTAATCTTAGGCGTTTCAGTGTGGGTTATGATTTCTATAAACCTTTGAATAGCTTTTTAATAGGTTCTTGGAACGATAACTTTCTCAGATAGAAGGAGAAAGCCCTTCATTTTATTTTTCTGATAGGATTGGTATTGATAATCTTAATAAAGGCAATTCGCTAGAATTGCCATTTTTGTTTGTATCACTATTAGATATCATCTGATAACTATTTGGTAGAGGCATTGCCAAAACCGATATTCAAAATTCAATTAAACAAAAAAGGCAATCCGATGGATTGCCTTCTGTTTTGGTGGGCCCAGCTGGGCACGATCCAGCGACCCCTTGATTATGAGTCAAGTGCTCTAACCAGCTGAGCTATGGGCCCTAAATTTAATAATTACCGATTTTAGAAGGCAGCTATTAAATGGGACCGCAATTTTACATATTTGAAGCTTAATACACAATTTGTTTTGTCTACTACAGGAATTAAAAATATCATTTTTGATTTAGGAGGGGTAATCATCAACCTTGCGGTGGAAGAAACCTACAAAGCCTTTTCACAACTTGGCAATGTTCCACTCGCAGAAATGAAATCCAAGGTGCATACACACACTTTTTTCCGCGAATATGAAAAAGGACTGATTACCGATGAAGCATTCCGTCATCAAGTGAGAGAATTTTTAAAAGCAGACATTACCGATAATCAGGTAGATGAGGCATGGAACGCCATGTTACTGGATATCCCTCATGAAAGGATCAAATTATTGGAAAGGCTGCGCCCCGATTTCAACCTGTTTTTATTGAGCAATACCAACAATATTCACCTTCAGTGTTTTAATCAACAAGTGAAGAATCTCACAGGTCATGATTCCCTTGATGTGTATTTTCGTAAGGCGTATTATTCGCACCTGGTAAAAATGGCAAAGCCTGATGTAGAGATTTATGAATTTGTCATTCATTCTAATCAGCTTAATCCACAAGAGACAATTTTTTTAGATGATAATCTGGATAACCTGATTGGGGCGAACAAAGCTGGTATTCAAACGTTTCATGTGAAGCATCCCGATCAAATTTTTTCATTGTTTACATGAATCCGAAAATAAAAGCATTCTTTATACATAGTTCTTTATTCATTGTTACTTTTATAACGGCCACTTTTGCCGGTGCGGAATGGACGTTTGGTAAATCAGTGTGGAGTCCTGATTATACCTGGCAAGACTTTTATTCAGGCCTTCCTTATTCAATCTGTTTTCTTTCCATACTTACTGCCCATGAGTTTGGGCACTATTTCACGGCAGTATATAACAGGGTGCGCACCTCGTTGCCTTATTACATTCCCTTGCCACCTTTTCCGATGATGTTTGGCACATTGGGCGCAATTATCCGCATCCGGCAACATATCAGTTCAACCAAACAGCATTTTGATATTGGCATCGCTGGACCGCTTGCAGGATTTGTCTTTGCAATTGGATTTCTCTGGTATGGCTTCACGCATCTGCCACCACCCGAATACATTTTCCTGATCCATCCTGAATATGAACAATACGGATTGGACTACGCCAGCCATGTGTATCAACCTGGTTCATTGCCGGCAGGCTCTTTCGATATTTATCTGGGTAAAAATTTACTGTATATGTTCTTTGAAAGATTTGTGGGTGACCCCGCTTTAATTCCCAATGTGCACGAGATCATACACTACCCATATTTGTTTGCAGGCTTTCTGTCACTCGTGTTTACAAGTATCAATTT
>JALOMN010000226.1 GCA_025455445.1 Cyclobacteriaceae bacterium | reverse complement strand
TCGTCGAGTTCGCTGAACCGGTTGAGCAGGGTCAGCAACCCCCGGTCGGGTTTGGCGTCAGCGCGCAGCAGGTCAAGGAAGGCGCGAAAGGCGGGCGTTGCGCCGCGCTGCCCCGGTTCCCAGCCCTGATCCAGGTAGCTTTGTTTCAGCGCCTCGCGCAACCGGCCCAACTGCACATCGCCCAGTTCAGGGAAAATAGCGGCGAAGATGTCGCGCAGCATCCCGACGTTGTCGAGATGGGCCAGCGGCGCGTCGCCATCGACTTGCAAGGGGTTGAAGCCCAGTCCGGCGTAGCGCACGGTGAGCGGCGGGTCGACCAGGCGCGCCGTCAGCTTTTCGTCGATGTCCTGATGGTAGGAGAAAACAATCGGGGTAATATCGTGCGCAGCGAGTTGCTGGCACAGGTTGATCAGACAGGTGGTTTTGCCCATACCCGGCAGACCGAGAATTATCAGGTGGGGATTGGCCTTGATGCTGGATCGCCAGATCACCGGATCGTCGCTGGCTTCGCGGTAGCCGAGCAGGATTTCGGCTTCAGGTGGGGGAGTAGCCGCGCTTTGCGCCTCCTGTGCCTGCACCTTTTTTTGACCCAGCTCCTCCGCTGTGGGCAGTGAGGAGGGCGTGGGCTGGCTTGCTAGGGGAGAAGGCAGCGTTTCCGGTGGAATAACGGTGATAGGCGATTCCGGCAAAATTCCCGGACCGAACAGCCAGAGTTGTGCTTCGCCGTTCTGGCCGATTTCCACTGGTTGTCGCCTGTGGTATTCCGGGTAAAAGACGAAGCCCACCCGCTGGAATTTGCCTAGCGCCGGCAGGTCGGTTTCTTTCTTCACCATGCGGTCAATCTCACGCATGACTCGTTGGAAGGAATCCTCGCTCAGGCTATGGCGGTGACCCTTGCATTGCTTGGTAGCGGTAGTTTCGCTCATTTTTTTTACAAGAATTTGATTTTTCAGCATAAATTTTTTGTAGTGCTTCAGGCATGGATATAGACTTATTTAAGTTACTTTATAGTCAATGCCTTGTAAGCATTTTATTGATATCCGTATCCACGTCAGGAACACCACCCATTGCTTTTGTTACCGAATTTTTGATGAAAACATCGATATCTGTTTCCCCAGATCGTAAAAAATCTAAGAAGCTGACTCCTTTATACTTGCAGGTTTCACAGATGCTAAACAGAGTTAGGTATTCACGCATTCCATTCTCTGTACTGGTTCCTCCAATTACCTTACGAAGCATGGCGAATGCTTTAATAGTATGCTCCGCATTGTTATTATTCCAAGGAATTCCGTCGTAATCAAGAAAGGTGAAAAGTTTATTATGGTACTTTTCAAAACGCTTTTTGTATTTGAGTGTTGCTTCGCTATTGTAATTTTGGTTTGATAATTTTTTGTAAAAGTTTTCAACAAATGGTTTATGATTTCTCAAATAAATCGCTTTTAATCCATGGCGATCAACTGTCTCAATCATCGGTTTCAGCAACATTGTAAATTCACGTATTAAAGATTTTAATTCTTCGTCAAAAGGGTTTCTAACAAGATCATCATTTAAATCTCTAATAAGGTGAATTAGGCACTTTTGTTGAGGGCAATTAACTGAATCATAAGCGGAGTAAAAATCAGAAACTAATACCCCATTGAACTCGTGCAATAATTCTTGGAGAAAGTCACCTTCCCGAGTTTCTTTATAAAGATATACGACTTCCTCAAGACTTGTGAATACCCAGACGTATGCAGTTTCGCCTTTGATGCTCACTGTAGTTTCATCAACATGAATTAACTTTCCATGGACTATTTTATGTAGAATTCCATCGTAGGTTTCTTTATAAATTTTGGCAGCTCTTGTTTTTTGCTCATTATACATGTTAAGATTTAGATTAAAGCCAAATAATTGGTTAAGACTTTTCGCAATAGTTTGTTGAGATATCCGCAACTCTATGTTTTGGTATATTATATAGGCTAAGAAACCTGAACCAAATTTGCTTCTTGTCCAAGGTTTTTGCTGAGAATAAAATGTAGCTCTGCATCTATAACACCTATAGCGATGAAAATTGTATTTTACAACCCATCTTTTAATGCTTGCTTGGTCTTGGTCAATTTTAAGATCATACACAATCTTGCTTGTCTTTTCCCATTTGCGGATATCTGTTGCTTTACATTTGGGGCAGTAGATTGGCGGTTGACAGTCAACCACATCATTGATAGGAAGATCCCTAGCACGACTTATACGTATTTTCTTTGAAGCACGTTTCAATTGTTGACTTGATTTTACATAAATCTTATCGCGCTGATAATCCCAATAAGCAGATTGATTGATATATTCCATCTCGGGTATCAAAAACTTGTTTCTCCCAAGGTGATATGGATTGTCTTTTTTTAAATAATCTGTGTATACAATACTATTGTCTGTCGAATTAGCTGTGTCGGTTTGTTTTTGATATAACAGGGAAACAGTTTTAGTAACTTTTTCTAATGCTTCACAATCTTCTGCATTATAGGTAATAATTTTTTGTTTTAGGCTTGTGTCTTTAGATGATTCCCACTGTGATCTCCAAATCAGCGTTTTTAATCCAGATGCTGTGTTTTCAGACCATTGAAATCCTAAATATCGTGCTATATCTTTAAGGTTATTTGAGTATGTTGGGAAGTAAATACGCGCATAAATAACTGATAAAATATTCACTGATTCAGAAATAAGCTTGTCTAATAAAAGAGCATCACGACCGACCAAAGAATAACGTTCTTTCATCCTATTTAGGAATAGTTTTTCGTAGTTCCCATAGTAGATTAATTGAGGATTAACGATCTTCATTATAATTTTAATAAACGAAAACCATATTTCCTTCTCGTCAGATATCTCATTTGCCCAAAATGAATATTGAACGCATGAATCACCACGCTTGAAACGCAATCCAATAAGGTAATAAAAATCTTGATCTGGATTGCCTTCCACATCTAAAAAAACTGGGTTACCCTTCATGTTAAATTCTAATTTTCCGGCAATATGAATCTTATTCTCTCGGATAGCTAATGCCTTGAGGGCGTGTGAATATTTTTCTTTCTTAAAGGCCAGCTTTTTTGGTCGCCTTCGTGCGCGAAATGTATAAGATAATTGCGTAACGGAAAAAATCCCTTTGTTGTGTTGTCGCTTTCTTTCCTTTTGACTCATACCCAGCAGGGTAAGTTCGTCCTTTTCTATAGCTATTTGGCGGCATCGCAGTTGAAATTCGCATTCGGGACAGTGTTTGTTAAGAATCAGTTGAGGAGGATTAGGATTTGCATGCTGTGCAGTAATTTTGTTAATGATGGTTCTAGCTACTTCTATTAGACTAGCCAATTCAATTTTCACGATTTTCTTTTCGACACCATGCATGATTTTTCCAAATGGTGATATCTTAACGGAAGTAGTAGATAAAACAATAGCGTCAAATGCTAATAAAAGCTTGTCTTTTTTTATAATTTTTTCGTTCGGAATAAACCGAATTGGAATCAAAAAAATATCTACATTCTCAGGAGTTTTGAGTCGCTCAAAAGCATCGATATGTGACTGGAGTTCCTGTATTTTTATTAAAAAATCAACTATAAAATTACACTTAATATTTTCTATGGCTTGAGGAAATAGTATATCTGATGGACGTTCATATTCTCCAAAGTTAGAGCGAATTTTATCCAAGCATTTCTGTTTAAATAATTCAAAACGATTTCGTTCCCACTCAGTAAATTCGCGTTGCGATCCAACATCACCTTTCAATTTGAGATAGGACTTGTTTTCACATACAAGGAAAGCTTGAAAGATTTCGTCTGTGATCAACATAAGTTTCAGGATGATCTTAAATTCTTACAGTATTGATCAGTTTCCAGCTTGGCTGGGCCTATAGCTTTAAAGCAAGTGATTCATTAAAAAATAGTTTGCCGTCCACAGCGCGTTGCTTGGTCAGCGCTTCTTCAACAATATTCCGGGCGGTGCGGGGTATGAGATTTTCCAGAATCAGGGTAAATCCAATGAAGTTTAATCGCTTTCAAAAACAGCATTGATCGTTGGTGCATTGAGCAGGCGATCAGTCCAGGTTTCGAGTTGCTCCGCGCTTGCTTGAGCCAGTCGCTGGCGTGCTTCATCCGACAACGCGCCAAACCGCTTGACCAGCAGACGCTCCAGCACTAATACCTCTCCCTGCTGAACGCCTTGCTGAATGCCTTGCTGGAGACCCTGCTGCAAGCCTTCTTCCCAGCCCTCCCGCCGGGCGCCTTGCAGTTCCGAAATCTCATCATGCAGCGCCCGTTCCCGGACAAATGCCAGCCGCCGCGCCTCCTCATCCGCGCTTAGGGCTTTCAGATGCGCTAGCGCCTGCTGCACCGGTGGATAGGTAATCTGATTCATCGTTGCTTCCTCCCGCCAATGTTTGAAATAGGCTACCCAA
>JALOMN010000225.1 GCA_025455445.1 Cyclobacteriaceae bacterium | reverse complement strand
TTCCGGGGATTCGTAGATGGTCGCCCGAATACCTTCCTAAAATTTTTGAACCACATCGCGTGGACCGCATCATCGATGTAAGTGAACTCGATGCTACTTTAATGACCCGCAGATTGGCCAAAGAAGAAGGACTCATGGGTGGCATGAGCACGGGTGGAGCACTATTTGCCGCGATGAGGATCGCCAGCGAAATTGAATCGGGTGTAATTGTATTTATCAATTGCGATCGCGGTGATCGCTATTTGAGTTCAACCCTGTTCGGATAATCATTACACTTTATTGCTGATACAGAATCGCACAACTATAAGGCGCCAGTGAAATTGTTTTGTTCGCTTTACGCTGACTGATTTTATTTCCGATTACAAAAGTTTCCCATTTGCCTTTAGAAAGTGACTTCGTAATCTGTTTGTCTGAACCATTGTAGGCAACCCAGATTTTGTTCCAGCTATCTCCTGCTGCTTCACCATTGATGGTATAAGATACGATGCCTTTGGCAGTGTTTGTATCAAACTTCAGATTGGATGCGATGGCGTTTGCCGAAGTCATTCGGAAGGCAGGATGTGCTTTGCGCATGGCGATTAATCCCTTTACATATTCAAACACGTCACTATTCTTTGATTTCAGCGACCAGTCGATCGCGTTGATTGAATCCGGTGAGTTGTAAGAGTTTTCAACGCCCTGTTTACTCCTGAGAAATTCAGTGCCCGCATGAAGAAATGAAATACCTTGCGAGGTAAGCACAATTGACAATGCGAGTTGATGCATCTGCTTACGCTCTTCTTCGGTTGTATTTGGCATCGAGATTTTTAGCTTATCCCACAGCACATGATTATCGTGGCACTCGCAATAGCTGATGGTGTGATGGGGTTCTGCCGCATACGGTACTTTGGCATATTTCACTTTTGAAAAATCGAGTTGCGGATGATTGGTAGAAGCTACTACACCGAACTTAATGGTTTCATCCATGGCAAGCAATCCGCTGGCAAAGCCACGTTCGGCATGATCAAATACACTGCCTTTGATGCCATCGCGAATGTCATCGCTGAATACCGCAATCTTATTTAATTGTGAAGCATGCTTCTTCAGCGCTTGATCCGCTTCCTTGATTTGCACAGGCCCGGCTGTCCAGCCTTCTCCATATAAAAGTATGTCAGGTTTGATTTTATGAAGTTCATCTGAAATCAGGTTCATCGTTTCAATGTCATGCACACCCATCAGGTCAAACCGAAATCCATCTACATGATATTCTTCTACCCAATACTTTAATGACTCTATCATGAATTTGCGCATCATGGGCCGCTCACTGGCAGTTTCATTGCCACAAGCCGTTCCATTTGAAAAACTTCCATCTTTATTCTGGCGATAGTAATAGCCGGGCACCAGCTGATTGAAATAAGAATCTTGTGTGAGCGCGGTATGATTATAAACCACATCCATTACCACCCGCAATCCGCCTTCGTGAAATGATTTAACAAGTTGTTTGAATTCGCGAATGCGTGCAATGCCATCTTCGGCATTAGTTGCGTAGGATCCTTCAGGCACGTTATAGTTGAGTGGATCATAACCCCAATTATATTGTGGTTTTTCAGGTTGAGCCTCATCAATAGAATTGTAATCATAAAAGGGCAGCAAGTGTACATGGGTTACACCCAATTCTTTGAGATGTTCAAGTCCGGTGCTTTTACCTTCCAATGATTTCGTGCTAGTTTCTGTTAGGCCGATAAATTTTCCTTTTGCCTGTATCCCTGAGTTTTTATGGATGCTGGCATCGCGCACATGAAGTTCATAAATGATTGCATCGGTTGGATTTTTAAATAACGGACTTTTATCATTCTTCCAGTTGGCAGGATTTGTTGTTTCCGGATTCACAATCATTCCTCGCTTGCCATTGACACCAACACTTTTTGCATACGGATCAGGTACTTCATTCAGCCATTTACCATTCTCTTCAATGCGCACGGTGTAATAAGTGCCGGCACGATTGCCATCGAGTTGTACATACCAGGTTCCGTCTTCTGATTTTTCTAAATCAATACGATTCGTTGCCTCGCCTCCAGCGCCTTGCATATAAAGTAACAGTTGTGCCCTGCTGGCCGTGGGTGCATATACCCTGAATGCAGTTCGCTGTGGAGTATAGCTCATTCCCAAATCAGTGCCTGTGTATATCGGATAAGTTGTATAGTCAATTACCTGGGCGGATGTTCCAAACCAGGAACATACGCTGCAAATGGCTGCGACAATGCGATTGCGGAGTTTTAATTTCATAACCAATAGTTCAGTTTTAACTTTTGAAAAGGATATCACCTTGGCCTACTTATTTCTTATTGGTGGATTTATCTTTCGCCAGCGATATTTTATAATCGTCAGGCGTGCCGGTTATTTTGATATTCACAAATCGTTGCTTCTTAGTATCATCGCGATATTGGATTTCATCTTCTTTGTCGGGATCCACTTCTTTTGAACCAAATAATTTCTGTGCAGCAACCTGGGTTACCAATTTCCACGGAACCCGCACGTAGTATTCCATATTTAAATTCATATCCTGTTTGCCGGATATCTCAATAAAACCCAATGTGGAATTGATGGTCATGGAAGGTATAGAAAGTACTCCCTTGTTGAGATCCAACGAATTGCTCAGCGTATCAAAGCGCACCCTGTTCAGATTTTTATCTTTGAAGAAATCCGACATCGCATCCAACGCGCTATATTGTTCTAACCTGCCCTGAATTACTTTCAAATCGAGATGTAATTCAGAATCATCAATGATTGGAACAAGGTCAGCATGCATGTGCACTTTGCCAGTAATTTTTCCGCTTAGCTTGCCGTGTAGATTTTCAGACACCAGATGATCCTGACCAAAGTTTTCAAATTTAAACAGTAGTTTATCCAGGTCAATATTTTCTACTGTCATGATTGGATTGAGGTAAATTTTATTTCGATCTGTTCCATTGAAATATCCTTTCATATGAATCTTCCCTCCTGCCGCAGCCATCGACATGGTATCGAGATAGATGTAATGATTTTTGGTGGTGCGTGCTTTCACAAAAAAATCATCCAGCAAATAGCGATGGTAGTTCAGATGTTTGATGTCGAAATCGAAACTCATATCACTGAAAGGCACATCATATATGTTAAACACCGCTTCATGGTCTTCCGGTTTAGTGGTGCTATTTGCAGGTGGTGGGTTGTAATTAAACAATTCATCAAAATCCAATCGCGGGGCTGTAAGCGAAAAATGATTATCCCTCTTTCTGATGATCGAATCCGGGCCCAGGTAATAATTCAGGTTGGCTGTAAATTCACTATTACCCAGTTTGCCACCCAGGTTTTCCACTATCAGATGTTCGTCTTCATAATGCATCCTACCTTTAAATTTTTCAAATCGCAAGGGATGCACTTTCATGCCGATTTCAGACCTTTGTTAAAATGCAAGTCGGCAAAGCCATGGATATGAAGATTCTTAAATTCTTCATGACGATAATCTTCCGGCACATAATTCTCACCACCATAGGCAAAAAGATCTTCCAGTTGAAGTAATGTTGATTTGAGATTAAACTCCACTTTTGTATCGCCCAATGGTTCATTCAGGAACCATAAGTCATAGTTCTTCAGCCGGCCATTAAAATGAAAATCACTCTTATCAATCATACCGGTAAAATCTACCACCCGAAAATCTTCATTGTCGATATACACATCGGCATTAAAATCGTGTAGTGTGTGCGGATAATGATTGAGTTTAGCATACAGGTTATCGATAAAAAATTCACCTACGGGTAAATTGGGTGATTCAGTGAATGATTTGGCTGAACTCAAAAACTTTAATTTGAGACTGAGATCAGTTATTTGTTCGTCAAACGGTTTGCTTTTCAGGGTGTCACCGCTCGTGAGTTGCTTTATATCCAGCAATGTTGATTCAATGGTAAGATTCGCTGTAACCGGATTATTGGTATGATGCAGAATAGCCGGAAGGTCGCTGACTGTTGCTTTAATAGCGATATCAGAGTCGCCCACTTTCACATTCAGGTAATCGATTTTAGCTTCATGTCCGTCCATCGTAGCTCTTATATCAATGTCATGAACAGGCAAATGAAAAGCCGTTGATTTAAACGATAGATTTTTTACATCCAGTTCAGTAAAATATGATTCATTTAATTTTTCAATACTTTTTTCCGGATTATCCAAGTCGATAATATCATGAAAATTCATGGTAAGCGCTACCGATCCTTTCAGGTCTTCCAGGTTATTTATTTCCAGAAACTTGGCAAGAAACTCCAATTCAAAATCAGATCGAATCTTCATTTCAATTTCAGGAGATTGGAAATTCTTTACAAACAGGTTGCCGCTAAAGATACCTGCTTCGGGGCGCGCTGTAAAATCTGTTAACGAAAACTCAGAAGTAGAAGCATTGCCCAACTCACCGGTAGTAAAGTGACCTTTAAAAAATAATTGGTCAAGTTTTTTCTGCGATACTTTATTATTAAAAAAGGCATCTTCACAACCGAAGTCGGCTACTACTATCGGATTGTGACCATTGATTGACTTTCCTTTTATGGAAGCATTAAAGAAAATTTTACCGGCATTGTCATAGCGATCCAGTGCCGGAGCAAGTTCTTCCGGTGCAAATGCAAGAAATAAATCGAAGTTTGGTTTATTACCTTCTAAAATAATATCAAGATTCATGTCGTCATCAAAATCGACCGAGCCATCCATTTTGAATGAGGCATTCTCTAATTTTAATTCAGAGGGTTGTATGGTGAGTAGTTGCGTGTGTTCTAAATAGTCGAGTTGTGTATTTATTTCTATGTGTTTGTGCTTTATAAAAGTGGTGTCATTATTTACAATCACATTCAATTGAAAGCGACTGTTGAGTGTAACCATCACATGATTAGGACTGCTCTTAAATCTTGATTTTGCTTCTTCAATTTGTGTAGTGATCTGAATATTATTGGCCTCGTTAATTTTTATAATTTCGATATTCTGTAATTGTATTGCCCGCATGTCAAAGTGAAATTCTTCATTGACATCTTCAATTTCCTTTTTGCTTGAAAGTGCATTGTTAATATTGAATGAAGCGTCTGGATGCTGTATGAGTTTGATGGTACCTTCTTTAAGTTTTAATGCCCTGATCTCAATGTTCCCGCGCAGCAGATTTAGAATGTCAAAACCAAGATACACATCCTTAATATCCAGCATGGGTGCCTTTGTTTTTGATTTGTCCTCAAAGACCTTTACGTGGTCTAAATCAATGGATATGTATGGAAAATTTGCAAAGGGTGCAATATGGCTATTGTCAATTTCAAGCAATCCGGTGAAATCGTCATTCGCGGTAATAATAAATTCTTGCACAATTTCATCCTGCTTCCAGTATACAACGGCAATCATCGCCCCGAAAAGCAACACAGGTATCAGTAAAGCAATCAGTACATATCGTTTCCAGTTCCGCATATTGGTATTCTATCAATCTGTAAATATAGAAAACAGCGATCAAACAAAGGTGTTAGAATTTAGCCTGTAAATTTATTGCTGATTAATGCTTTCTTGGATCTGATTTTTTAGATGGAAAGAGCCAGATAAAATAACGGTATGAAAGCGGTTTAAAACGGTGACGGACTCACGACAGTCCAGCCGCCATCTACCACCAGCGATTGTCCTGTGATGTGCTTTGCTTCGTCTGATACCAGGAACAGCGCAGCATGGGCGATGTCCTGTACAGTAGCCGGTCGGCCCATGGGCGTAATGCGCGACCAGGTTTTTTCATATTCTTTGTCTTCCACGGTGCGCTCGGTGAGTGTAGCCCCGGGTGCGATGGTGTTGATGTTTATTTTGTATTGCGATATTTCGATTACAAGATTCTTAGCCAGCATTTCCAGCGCAGCTTTGCTCATGCCATAGGCCGCCAGATTTTTATGCGCCTGATGGCCCGTTACTGAAGAAGTAAATAATAGCGATCCTCCGTTTACCTGTTTTTTCATTTGATTGGCCGCAGCCTGGGCGAGAAAAAAAGTTCCGGCTAAGTTCACCTGCATCACACGATTAAATGCTTCGGTAGTGTAGGTAAAGAAATCACCATACAGTGTGATGCCGGCATTGGCGATGGCAATATCCAGCTTACCAAATTGTGTTACGCATGTGTTGACCAATTGAGTAATAATCTCCGGACTGCTCGAGTCACCGGCTACCGGAATACAAATTCCGTATTCTTTTGTAATCGATTCAGCGGCTTGTTTGGTGAGTGATTCATCGAGGTCATTCAAAATTACTTTTGCACCCGCGCGGGCCAGTGTGCGGCAAATCTCAAGGCCAATGCCCTGCCCCGCTCCGGTTACAATGGCTACTTTATCTTTTACGGTCATGTATAAATGATTGATTTTACTTCACGATTAACAGCATTGGGCGCACACGCACCAAGGCACTTCAAATATCTGCAAATTTTTCTTCGAAGTACATCACCGCTGCTGATAATAAAGAAAGGAATGCGCGATTTGATAAAGTACAGCTTCGCCTAAGACGACTGCACAGCTCATATTACACCATCCGCAAACCGATGATCATTGAAGTACTTTCTCGTAATTACGTTCGTCAATATCAAGAGATCATTTCATTGACTTTCAGTTGTCTTAATAATTGAAACGAGAGTATCGTTGAAATGACTGCAATGACAGGCATAATAAAAATTACTGGGAAAACATTTGTGCCTGCATTGGCCATAAAAACTATCTTGCTGGTAAGTGCTATCATCAATAGGGAAAGAAAAATTACATATACTGTGGTAAAGATGTAGCCGGCATTATTGTTTTTAAGCGCAAGGTATGCAGACACAAAACCTAACGGTAGAAATATACCAAGGTCAAACCCCTGCACGATCAGCGTAGTATAATGTTGAAGCCCGTTTGGATAAATTGTTCTATCCATTAAGGGTGGTAACACCACGCTAAGCCAGAGCAGTGCAATGAGCATACTATTCACAAGCAAGAAATAACCAGCAAATCTAATAGTGTTGTTGGATTTATAAATCGGACTGAGGAAGTCAAACGAAATTAGGTTCAGTAGCAGCGCAAAGAGTGAACACGATAATAACACTACATAAGCAAGAAACATTTCGTTATACATAGCCATTGCAGTATAAAACAGATAGGTCAAAAAAAAGTAAAGTATCACTCCGGTCAAAAGAAATTTTGCTTTCACATTTCCTTTTCGTCCATAAAGCAGCCCGACAAGCAAAAGCGGAATGCCAATGAAAAGGGTTATATAATCCTGCGCGATACCTTGTATGGCTACATCTGCGGACATGTGTCGGTAGAGACCTTTGCCATAAATAGTGATTGTCTCGCCACGTATGGATGAATACCCATACGAACCTTCACCCCTGCTCGAAAATATTCCCATTGATGTTGTTAGCAAAGAAGTGATGCAAATGATAATTACTAATGCCGTTATCTGCTTTTTGAATTTCATTTGAGCTAACTATTTCGAGTGTACTTTACTATTGCCTTGATAAGAAATAAGTGCTAATGCAATGGCAACCTTGTCTTACTCAGGCAGATTTTATGAACAATAACCACTTAATGTGAATCTCTTGTCACCAAGCTGCCTGAGCTGCCTTTCAGAAAATCCAAATCGGCACCGAGGTGTGCCTGCTCAACATGCGTTTGATAAAGATGCACATAGCCACGGGTAGAAAAAGTAACGCGTGTTTTCCAGTTTGCTTTACGCCTGGTTAATTCTTCTTCTGATACATGCAATATGAGTGAACGGTTTTCTACATCCAATGAAATCACATCGCCCGTTTGCACCACGGCAAAGTTGCCACCGAGCAAACGACGCTGCGTGATT
>JALOMN010000224.1 GCA_025455445.1 Cyclobacteriaceae bacterium | reverse complement strand
TGATTGATGCCACCGACAAGTTTCTGCCGCTTGGTTTATTGCCAGAACGCTGCCTGAATGGCAACGGGTTTCTTGTATCGAAAGAGGGATTTCAGTGGGTGAAACTTCAGGCTGCAGTAAAGTCTAAGATCACCTCAAACCTTGATTTAAAAATTTCCGAATCGGGCGATATGAAAGGCGTGATACAGATTGATAAAGTAGGATATGATGCAGCCAATACACGCA
Source organism: Cyclobacteriaceae bacterium (assembly GCA_025455445.1). Lineage (GTDB taxonomy): Bacteria > Bacteroidota > Bacteroidia > Cytophagales > Cyclobacteriaceae > ELB16-189. The sequence goes on along the minus strand of JALOMN010000224.1, from coordinate 4,235 downwards.
AGAGATACTTTAGCAAAGGAGAAGAGGAATTCATCAAAGAAACAGTTGGCAACAGACCCTGGGAGCTATCAAAGTCTGAATTTCAAAACGCGAAAGAGTTAGGGGAAGCATTTAAAGAGCTTTATGAAGCAGATGTAAAAGAACATATTACCGCTGCCGGAAATGTAATGTATATAAATCCATTTTTATTTGGCCGCACAGAGTCTAATCCGTTTACTACTGAAAACCGACAATATCCGGTTGACTATGGAAGTCCGCTGGAAAGGATATACATGCTAAAGCTTACCATACCCGATGGTTATGATGTAGACGAACTGCCGCAAAGCAAGGTGCTTATGATTCCACAGAATGGAGGAAAGTATTTGTATAACATTGCACGAAACGGAAATGCAATTAACCTCACCAGCATCTTTCAAATCAACAAGGGCATATTCGCGCAAACAGAATATCCGAACCTGCGCGAGTTTTATAACCAGGTGGTAGCCAAACAGGCCGAACAGATTGTCTTGAAGAAGAAGTAATCTATGATGAGATCATCCAATGTCTTTCAATTCAAAACAAAATAAGTAATGTTGATTTCTGTTTCTTCTTCGAGGTTAATTATTCATAAAGTAACAACAACGTTGTTGAAGTAAGTGCAGTGAGGTTTTTTATGAATAAGAAAATATTAATTGTCATACTCAGCCTTTGCTCTAATACATTGCTGTGTGGTCAGGTCTCTTTTGAATTTGGCGACATATCGATGAATGAGATGACCATGAAATCATACCCACAAGATTCAAGCGCACGGGCTGTAATTATTTTTAATATTGGTGATGTATATCTGGATGATAGACTAAACGCAATAGTAAAAAGACATTTAAGAGTAAAGTTTTTCGACCAGACGGAAATAGAAGATTGGGCAAACATGACAGTGCGATTAAGTCGATTTAATAGCAGTATATCAAAGGTTAAGGCATCTTCATTTAATCTTGAAAACGGTCGAATAGTAGAGACGATGATGAGTGAAGATGCGATAATTAAAAGCAAGATTAATAGATACTATGAAGAAGCAAAATTTGCGATACCTAATGTTAAGGCAGGAACAGTAATAGATATAAGTTATACGATTAAAGCAAGCGCATCAGCACTTCCCAGCTGGCAATTTCAATACACGATACCCGTTATGGAGACAAAATATATCGCGGATATACCCTCTTATTATTCGTTCAGGGAAGATGTAATTGGTTATTTAAAACCTTCATACAATCGCATAAAGGAAACAGTCGTGAGCTGGACGATGAAGGATGTGCCTGCATTTAAGAAAGAGTCATACATGACGACCCTTGATGATTATATTTCAAGGATTGATTTTCATTTAGCCCGCGTGACATTTCCTGGCCAGGAAACCATATATGTACTGAAGGATTGGGGATGGGTTATGAGCAGTCTTTTGGAAGAGCAACATTTTGGTGATCAAATGAAAGGTTCGGGGTTCTTAAAAAAGATCGTAGAAGAGGAATTGGGAGGAGAAAAAGATCCACAAAAAATTATTGAGAAATTATATGATTATGTAAAAAGAAATGTTGAATGGAACGAGTATACGGATGTAATACCTGATCATATTTTTAAGAAAGTATTAGAAGAAAAAAAGGGTAGTTCATCTGAAATTAATTTATTACTAGTTACGATGCTTCGTAAAGCTGGCATAAACGCTCAGCCTGTTGCAATAAGCACCAGGGACTATGGTGAAATACGTGCTGCTGTTCCAAAACTCAACCAATTCAATGATTTGATATGCTCGGTGAAGGTTGATGACAAACGTATTTTGCTAGATGCAACTGATCCATTTCTACCAATGAGTTCATTACCGTTACGATGTCTTAACAATGTTGGCTTGTTAATAGATGAAAATGATGCAGAATGGATAACGATTCAATCATCCCGTTCGAGATTAGCGGTTACTACGTCTTTAAAAATTAGCGAAACGGGAGAATTAAATGGCAATTTGAAAATCGAACGTGCGGGGATTTCTGCAAGTGTTGGTAGAAATGATTTGAAACTTAAAGGCGAACCCGAGTATGTGAAATCCCTTTTTTCCGGAAAACCATGGCAGGTGCACAGCAGCACGTTTACAAACAAAAATGAATCAAATCAGCAACTATCCGAAACTCATGATATTTCAATTTCTGATCATGTTCAAGATGCGGGAGACAGGATTTATTTTAATCCATTAATTTATGGCATGCAGGAAGCAAATCCATTTAAATCGGAAGTAAGACAGTTTCCGGTTGATTTTGGAACCACATTTGAAGACATTATTCATTGTAAAATTGAATTACCTCTTGACTTTGAGATAGAAGAATTGCCACAACCTAAGGCTATTGTATTACCAGGGGGAGCGGGCAGGTTCAATTATTCAACCAATAAGACTGGTAAATTGATTACAGTAACCTGTCATCTAATTATAAACAAAGCCAGATTTATGCCGGAAGAGTATCCAATTCTTCGAGAGTTTTATACTCAGGTGGTGGCAAAACAATCGGAGCAAATCATAATCAAGAAGAAAAAATGAGAATAGCGATCAAGAATAGTGTCTTACTATTATCATTTCTGTGTGCTGTGATAGCAGAAGCAGCAGAAATAAAATATCCGGTAACTACTATACCTGAGGAGCTTAAGCAAAATGTAGATGTGGTTGTAAGATTGGAAGAAACTTCTTTTAAAATTATAACTAAAAGTAAAGCCATCTTCAGCGTGCATGAGGTCTACACGATATTAAATGCAAAAGGTAAGCGTTACGCTCGCGAAGTAGTAGGGTATGATAAACTCAGTAAAGTGAACAATTTTGTCGGGGCTGTTTATGATGCAACGGGCAATACAATTAAAAGGTTGAAAAACGCAGACATTCAAGATCAGAGTGCCTTTGATGGCAGTACCCTTTTTAGTGACAATCGTTTAAAAATCGCTGACCTATCGCAATCAACATATCCCTATACTGTTGAATTTGAGTATGAAATTGAATACAGGTTTCTTTTTCATATACCCACATTCGCAGTGTTGTCTTCAGAAAGGGTGTCACTTGAAAAATCAGTCTTTACACTTGTATATCCAAAAGACTTACAACCCAGATACAAAACTCAAAACATTAGCTCACAACCAGTAAAAGCCAGCAGCAATAATGTTGAATCATTGATGTGGAGTTTTGAAAATGTGAAGCCGCTGAAGTTTGAACCTTTCGGCCCACCACCCATCGAAATAGTTTCTGTAATTTTTGCTGCCCCTTCACAATTTTCTTACGAAGGTTATGACGGCAATATGAACAGCTGGTTGCAGTTTGGACAATTTATTAATTCATTGAATAACGGCAGAGATGTATTGCCGGAAGCCACCAAAGCTGAAATTCTAAAGTTAACCTCGTCTCTTAAAACTACCGAAGAAAAAACAAAGGCGGTATATCAGTACCTGCAGAATAAAACACGCTATGTGAGTATACAGTTAGGCATTGGTGGTCATCAGCCCTTTGAAGCACAGGTGGTAGACAACACCGGATATGGTGATTGCAAGGCGCTTTCTAATTATACGGTAGCCATGCTGAGTGCAGCAGGAATAAAGGCAAACTATACACTAATTAATGCCGGAGAAGATGAGCCGGATATTCAAACTGATTTTCCCAGCACGCAATTCAACCATGTAATAGTATCTGTTCCAAACAACAAAGACACACTTTGGTTGGAATGCACCAGCCAAACTAATCCATTTGGATACCTGGGCTCCTTTACCGGTGACAGGCATGCCTTGATGATTACTGAACAAGGAGGAAAGTTGGTGAAAACCCCATCTTACCCTATTTCACAAAATATAGAAGCACGCGTAGCGGATGTTACACTTGATAAAACCGGCAATGCCAAAGCAACGGTGCACACCACGTTTAGCGGATTGAAATATGAGTCAGGGGGATTGAGTAATGTAATAAACTATGGAGCAGACGATCAGAAAAAATGGATCCAGTCAAACACACATATTCCCAGTTTTGATATTGGTACATTTAGCATGACAAACAAAAAGGATATAATTCCTTCTGCTATCGTAAATGTTAATTATGTATTAAATCGATACGCTACAGTCAGTGGCAAAAGAATATTCTTTTCGCCTAACCTGATGAATCGCTCCACCTACATTCCTGAAAAGATTGAGAACAGAAAAACAGAGGTAGTGTTGCGCACACCATTTACCGAAGTAGATACCATTCGCTT
>JALOMN010000223.1 GCA_025455445.1 Cyclobacteriaceae bacterium | reverse complement strand
AGCAGGAAATTTTACGGGCGATTGAAGGCTCTGATCTGAAAATAATTCCGGGTACCACAGGCAACGAAAAAGATGTAAGTCTGTTTTGGATTGATGAATCATTGAACTTACGCGACTTAAAAAAAGCAATCGGAAGCAAAATTGTATTTAAGTATCGATTGCATTTTTACGATACACTGGAAGACACTCAAAAGGCCACACGCGATAACCAGGAATTTACAGATGATGAATATAGCATGATTCGTGAAATGACAACCTGGGAAGAATCACAGAAGTATAAGCATTCTGCCTGATTGAGGAGTATCCGTTGCCATCCGCAGGAAATTCAAAAGGTGCATTGATTTGAATTATTGATTCAGCCGAACTCCACACAGGAGTCCTTCATTGAACCTGTAAAGCCCAACACTTTTAATTCTTATGAATATTGGATATTTTTAAGTGATTAAAGGCTTTATATCTATACCTAAACCCCTCGGAGAACTGCTATGCGCTTTAATTTAACAGTTTTACTATTACTACTTCTTTCTATTCCGTCATACTCCCAAAAAGATTCTGTTACACTTTCTGATGAATACTATCAAATGGGTATGGATATCTTTGATTATGAACACAGAAAGCAAGCCAGTGAATTATTTATTCTTTCCACAAAGGCGAATCCCAAAAATGCGAAAGCACATTTCATGGCTGGGCAATCAATCATGCTTAGTTTAAAGAAAGGAAAATCATTACCTTATTTCAAAAAGGCTTACCTGTTAAATCCTGAAGTTGATCCTGATATTTTTTTCCATCTGGGAAAGGCTTACCACTATGCTGAACTTTTTGATAGTGCGCTCTATTTCTATAATCTTTATTCGCAACAAGTAAAAGAAAGTGATACTAAGTCGAAAACGATTAATGAACTGAATCGCAAAATTTCAGAGTGCTATAATGCAAAGCTCATGAAGGACTACCCGGTTAACGTGACAATTACAAACCTTGGCAAAAATATCAACTCAGAATTTCCTGATTATGCGCCTGCTACTTCTGAAAATGATCAGTTTATGATTTTCACCAGCCGCAGACCTGATGAGAATAAAAGCGCACAGGTGGCGAAAGATCATGAATACTACGAAGAAATATTTTTCAGCAAGAAAGATAATGATGATTGGCTTCCGGCACATAGCATGGAGAATCCACTTAACACAAGTTATCATAATGCGAGTATCAGCATTTCAGCTGATGGTAAAGAAATATTATTGTATAATGATACCAACGGAGGTGACATTTTTGTAACCTATCTACAGGCAAATGGAAAATGGACAATGCCTGCTGGCATGCCGGGAGTAAATACTCCTTACATTGAAAATTCAGCATCATTAACTGCTGATAAAAATACATTATACTTTACCAGCAACCGGCCGGGTGGCCTTGGCGGCACAGATATCTATCGGTGCATAAAAGACCCGAAAGGGAACTGGAAAAATCCTGAAAACCTGGGAGACTTAATAAACACTGAATTAGATGAAGAAGCCGTATTCATTTCCGCGGATGGCAAGTATTTATATTTCAGCTCAAATGGTCATTTAGGAATGGGCGACCTGGATATCTATCAATCTGCCTATGACGAGATCAATAATGCATGGAGTAAACCTGTAAATATGGGTTACCCGATCAATTCTGTAGAAAATGATATCTACTTCGTGCTTAGTGGCACGAAAGGAATAGCGTATTTCTCTTCTGTTCGGGAGCCTAGTGTAGGTGAAGAAGATATTTATAAGATAGACATCAGCAAATGGAAACCAGGCCCTTATACACAAGTCGATTTTGAAGAAATAATGCAGGCAAAAAAAGATTCCACTCTGAAAAAATCAGAAACACAATCTGCTATTACTGAACCAAGTACTGAAATTAAAGGTACAAATAGTGCAGTAAGTGAATCAGTTAGTGCGGGCGATACTATTGTAAAACCAATCACACCAGAAGCAAAGCCAGCTGATAAAATCGCACTGAATGAAAACCGCAAATTAAATGTGTACTTTAACACGAATAGTGCGGTGCCCAACTCATTAGATGATGTGCAATACCTGGAACAATTAATGAAATCCTCCCCTACCATGAAAGTTGAAATCAGCGGACATACCGATAACACGGGCACCGCTGAATACAATCTCACGTTGAGCAAGAGACGCGCGGCAGCAATAAAAAAATACCTGGTTGCTTCTGGCATTGACGAAAGCAGAATTACCACTATTGGCTATGGACTTGAAAAGCCGGTGGCTGATAATAATAGCCGCGAGGGTCGACAATTAAACAGACGCACAGAGTTTAAAATTACAGAGAACTAATCATCTGAACGCAACAAAGAGTTGATTATGCGAAGTTGGATAAAATCTTTACTAATCATCTCGTGTATCATTTTGCTTATAGGCCTCTCATTAGTGGGACCTATTGATCGAACTCCGCTAGCTGAACAATCATTTTATAAAGAAATGATAGCCCAACTCGATACATTCAGAATTACACCTTCCTCTAAACACATCATTCGGGCCGGCTGGAGCAAAGTTTCTATTACACCCAATTACGTAATGCCCATGGCCGGTTATCGCATGCGCGATCACTATGAAGGAATCCATGACAGTTTATATGCACGCATCGTTGTATTGCATATAGATAATCAACCCATCTATCTGATTAGTGTAGACTTGCTATTATTCCCTTCGGCCTTAAAAGAAAAATTATTTCAGCAATTAAGTCAAAAATCAAAAGCACCCTTTCTCTATCTCAGCGCCACACATACACATAATGGTTGGGTAATTACAATCCCCAATGGGTAGAATTTGCTTCTCAAAATATCACCAATGCCATACAGACAATTGAAAAGGATTTGAAAGAATCTAAAATTGCTTACTGGCAAAGTGATGCCCATGAATATGCTGAGAATCGCCTCGTAAAAAATGCTCCGCATGATGGTATACTCAGAGGAATTAAATTAGTAAGATCAGATAGCAGCACCGCGCAACTCATTACCTTTAGTGCGCATGCAACCAACATCAGCAAACACGATAAAAATCTTTCGGGTGATTATCCGGCTGCGCTGATTGATTCACTTAACAGCGCTACTCAGTTTAATATGTTTATGGCTGGTATGGTGGGCAGCCACCGGCTTGCAGGAATTCATGCTACTGAATATGATGCCATCGCAGAAGCAGGCAGTGTGCTTAGCCATAAAATCCAACAAGCATCCATCAGTAACGTTCAGGATTCAGTTGCCGTTTTTGCCCGTCATATTCCGATCCGCTTTGGTTCCTCACAATTGCGTATTTCCAAAAACTGGAAACTTCGGGATTGGGTTTTCCGATGGTTGGTTAATCCGCTGCAAGGCGAACTCACTTATCTGCAACTAAATGATATTGTAATGATTGGCACTCCCTGCGATTTTTCAGGCGAAGTGTATGTGAATCATATTGCTGAAATTGCAGCCCAACAAAATAAGGAAGTAATCATCACCAGCTTCAACGGAGATTATGCAGGTTACATTACAGAAGATGCGCACTACGAAACTGAAAAAAAAGAAGAAGTAATGACCCTCAATTGGGTCGGTCCGCACTACGGCAATTACTTTGCAGAAATGATTAACAAATTACTCAGCAAGTAATCTTAACAGAATCATGATCGAGGCTTATTATTCGAAGGCCTTTTGCCCTTCCATCGACTTGGCTTTCTGCCTTGATCAGGTCTTTTATTTTCACTGGTAGGTCTTCTTGCTTCCGGATTGTAGGCTGGGCCCACGCCCAACTCCGGTGCCAGAGGCATCTTAGGAACTTCTTTACCAATCAAACTTTCTATCCTGAAAAACTTACGCTGTTCCATTTCATTAATAAAGGTAATAGCAGTGCCCGTAGTGGCAGCCCGCGCTGTGCGACCTATGCGATGGATGTAGTCTTCCGGATCGGGTGGTACATCATAATTAATTACCAGATCAATTCCTTCTACATCAATTCCTCGTGAAAGCACATCCGTTCCTATTAAAATCGATAGTTGTTTGTTTTTAAATTCACGCAACACATTTTCGCGTTCATTCTGCTCGAGGTCAGAATGAATCGCCTTAGCTCTTAAACCCAGACGGTGTAGGTTGCGATCGAGCTTCTTCACGTTGTCTTTGGTAGATGCAAAAATCAACACGCTGTTATATGTCTTATCCTTCAGCAGATAATCAATCAACTTATCTTTTTGCTCATTATGCACCATGTATGCCTGCTGCAGTATACCTTCCGCTGGTTTTGATATTGCAATATTTATCTCCACCGGATCTTTTAAGATTCGGTTGGCCAGGGCGCGAATCTTAGGTGGCATGGTAGCAGAGAAAAATAATGTTTGACGTTTTACCGGCAGTTCTTTAATGATGCGGAGAATATCTTCATAAAAGCCCATATCCAGCATGCGGTCGGCTTCATCCAATACGAGGTGCTCAACATGTTCAAAACGAATCGTACCCATAGCCATTTGTGCAATGAGGCGGCCGGGTGTCGCGATGATGATATCCACGCCCCCTTCCATGGCACGCTTCTGTTGGTCCCAGGCAGAACCATCACCACCACCATAAATTGCAATTGAGCTCACACCTAGAAAATAAGAGAAGCCCTCAATCTGCTGATCGATTTGTTGGGCAAGTTCACGCGTGGGCGCAATGATTACGGTATTAAGATTTCGCTTTTCAGAGTTAACTATATTGCTCAGAATGGGTAACACATAAGCGGCCGTTTTTCCAGTGCCAGTCTGGGCACAAGCTATCAAATCTTTCTTCTGCAATATGGCGGGTATCGCTAATTCTTGAATGGGTGTGGGCTTTGAAAAGCCCATTGAATCGAGACCGTCATGAAGGCGCGAATCGAAAGGGAAATCGTGAAAAGTCAAATTACAATCAGGTTGGTCATTAATTACACAGGCGCAATTGCTCTGGTGCTGCAAGGTAGTGAGAATAATTCAATTAACCGGTTTTAACAATAAGCGCGTAAACAAGTACCTTCGTATGACAATTTCATAATGCGATTTATCCACACACTCCGCGTAAGCCATGATGACATTGATGAACTCGGCCATGTAAACAATGTGGTGTATGTACGCTATGTGCAGGAAGCGGCAAATGCACACTGGAATGAAATAGTCTCTGAGGATATAAAAAAGCAAAGTGTATGGGTAGTGATGCGCCATGAAATAGATTACCTGCGCCCGGCCTTTGCCGGTGATGAGCTTATAGCAACCACCTGGGTTGGCGAAACCAATGGCGCGCGTTCAATACGATTTGTTGAATTAACACATAAAACCAGCGGCCAACTTATTGCGAAAGCAAAAACAATCTGGTGTCAACTGGATGCTATTACCTTCCGACCTAAACGCGTGGAAGAGCATGTAATCAATTTGCTAAAAGGAATTTAATAGCGATGTGAAAAAATTGATACTCATAGAAATTCAGTCAAATCCCATTTCGATTCAACTTTCATACATAAAAAAAATAGCCACCCTATTAAGGTGGCTATTTACTAATTTTTTATAACGAATCAGGCTGCCTTCTTAACTGGCTCCATGTTTACTTCTTTCTGGCGAACGATGTGGATGATACCCAGTTTATCCAATCCCTTAATTACTAAATAAGTAGGATCAATTTCATGCCAACGGATGCCGCCAAAGTTAGCGCGCGAGCCAAACTTATGGTGATTATTGTGATAGCTCTCGCCCATCATCAGGAAATCAACAGGTAAAAAGTTTTTTGAAGTATCCTTTACAATAAAGTTTACATAACCATATTTATGAGCGAACCAGTTAATGATTGCACCGTGAATCGGGCTCATTAAAAACTGAAGCGGTAACAACAACCATAACCACCAGGCGGTAGCAAATTGAATGTAGAATGCCACATATAATGCTCCCCAGAAAAGACGTGAGGGCCATGAACGCGCAATCTTATCGAATGCATCCCAACGTGGCACACCATCCGTAAAGCGTTTATCCGGCACCATACGACCGCTGGATATATCAGAATAAATAGTTTTTGTTTTCCACATCATATTCCATATGGTTTCATCATACATGGGTGAATGCGGATCGTTTTCAGTGTCAGCATAGGCATGGTGCATGCGGTGCATGGTGCCATATCCAAATGGACTCAGGTAATTGGAACCCTGAAAAATCCAGGTAAGTACGAAGAACACTTTCTCAGTGAACTTATTCATCGTGAATGCCTTATGTGAGGCATAGCGATGGAGAAAAAATGTTTGAAAAAAGAGAGAAAGATACCAATGGGCGATAAAAAAAATCAGAATTGCCTTCATGCAACAGGTAGGTTAAGGTTTACAATAATCCCGGCTTTTCCGGCCGATTAACTGTAAGACAATGTCACTTTGAGTTTGTGACAGAATGAAGGAAAATTATTTTTTCTGTTGAATGGAGCTATTGATATCCGCTTTCAGTTGCTGCACAAATTCGCTTGCATCTTCCAGGTGACAAGCCTTTTTAAAGCTTTCAAAGAGGTTGGTAGTATCAGGCAAATTGATGTTGAAATTGATTTTATCTCTTTCTTCATTCAATTTTTTACGCGCACGGCTTATTATCTGTCGGCAATTATCAGCCTTTCTGTCGAGCACTTTTTGCAACTCATCGTACTCATAATCAAATACTTCCTTCAATATGTAGGCTGCCCGTTCAATGGGCTCTAGCTTTAGGTGAATTAACTTAAAAGCAGCAGAAAGCTCTTTTTCAAAGTCAATATTGGCAAAATCAGATTCTTTGAACTTTACCATCAATTCTGAAAGCTGAAAGACATCCCAGTACTCCTCTTTCTTCCTTTTAAGCGAATTAATATGATTAAGGCAGTTATTAGTTACTGATCGAATCAAATAAGCCTTCGTATTTTCAATTTTACTATGATCTATACTGAGCCACTTAACGAATGTATCCTGCACAATGTCTTCTGCATCGGCTTTGCAACGCAACAGGTTATACGCTATTTGATGCAGTAAAGGTTGATAAAGAGATATGGCGTGTGCCTGATTCAATTTTTATAAAATTATAATTGTATCAAAGGTACGCTTTTAAGTGAGATATTCCGAAATCCGGATAAAAGGAATCGATTAATCCCCGAGGCTGTTATTCAGTTCCGTCAGTTCCAGCCAGCGAAGTGTCAATTCATCAATCCGTTCTCCAAGGTCTTTAATCTGTGTAGCAAGCTCCTGCAATCGGTTGTGATCGGTTATTCCGCTATTCATCTCT
>JALOMN010000464.1 GCA_025455445.1 Cyclobacteriaceae bacterium | reverse complement strand
GATAACGAAACGATTCTTTTTCGATCATGAGAATGCGATAGTCGGCCTCTTGCTTGCGCAACGAAATGTATTGCTTTAGTTTGAACGTATCTGAATGAAGTTTTTCAGGCAGATAGGGGATTGAATCAAGGATAGCCATGGCACTATCCCAACCAGCTTGTTTATTTTTAAAGGCCACTAAAAACTCAGCGTCAGAAATTCCTTTTTTGTCAAACAAGGCAGCGGTGGAGTCTTCAACGGCAATCATCTTTTGAAAAAAATTAAAATAGGTAACCTGATATCGCGGCAACGCAAGAAACAAGACAACGCATAGCGGCAGGAATAAAAGTTCAGTTTTTAATGTGCGATAAGAATTGCTCAACAGCGAAGTAAGACCCATTAAAAATCCACCGGCAAGTCCGCCCATGTGTGCCGAGTTATCGGCATTGAGTGCTTCTGCAAAAAAATAGTTCACCACCAGGAAGATGATAAAGTTTGTGACAATGGGGATGATGGGATGATCATTCTTTCGACTCTCCGCCACCTGCACAACCAGCGAGTAGCCAAACAAACCGAAGATCGCACCAGAGGCGCCCACACCAATGGTGAATAAATTAAAATATAAACTTGCGAGGCTGGCGGTAAAGCCACTGATAAAATACACCCACAGATATTTTCGTGGACCGGTGATTTGTTCTATTTCACTGCCAACACTAAACAACGCATACATGTTGAAAAGCAAGTGCATGAAGTTGCCATGCAGAAAAAGGTGTGTGAGTAATCGATACCATTCGCGATCGAGTGAAAGAGGTCCAAACTCAGCGCCCCGGAAAAGTAATCCCTGTGTCCATGCAGGCTCGGAGAAGGTGAGGCTCGGAGAAGGTGCCGATATCATAGCGGCAAAATGCAAACACAAGAATGTTGGAAGCAAGCAGGGCGAGGGTTACCGGAATTCGTTTCAATAAGTGCATTCTGAAAGATAAACGGGATTTTGTATTAGTGCAATGGTCATGTTAAAGTGTGCGGGTAGATTTTAGTTTTCAGATGATTAAACAAAGAACATGTTAACTTATTAGTTACTGTCCTCCAATTTTATGATTGTGATTTCAAATTAAGCCAGATTTTGGAAATACGATATTTGGGGCACGCAGAAATCACCGATTGCAGATTTGTTCAACTCACATATTCCGTTATCATGAGTTTTCAGTACGAAATGTTATTTTTGATATAAGCCCATGTTTTATAATACTATGATTAAATATTCTTTGCTTGCGATAAGCGTGATTATTCCGCTTACACTAAATGCTCAGAAGTCAAAAAGCTATGCTGCTGTAACGGATGAGTTGGGGCAGAAAATAATATCAGCGCCTTCACAAAAGTCGGTGCAAAGTTTGGCAGTAGTACCTTTCACCGCCACCGCCTCAACTATCCAGGAGTCGAAAGCATTTGGAGAATATCTGACAGAGACAATTATTGGCAAGCTTTCCGGACATCCAGAAAAATTGAAGTTGTTTGAGCGCACGCGCATGGATGCCATTCTCAAAGAACAGGAATTTATTCTCACTGATTTGATGAAACCTGCTGCCGCACTCAAGATTGGTCAACTGGCACCGATTGATGCATTGCTTTCCGGCACGTACACCAAGTTGAAGTCATACATTGAAGTGAGTGCGCGGGTAATTGATGTGTCGACCGGTGAGATTACGATGAGTTATGTGGGCCGCATTAAAATGAATAAAAATCTCACACCATTTTTTACAACTCCAGCCGCAGCAACTTCAGTCGCTGCGCAAAGTCAGCCAAATCAAGTAAACATAACTTTTAATGGCAGTGCTGCTTCAAAATCAAAAGACGAAATATGTAAAGAGAAAGTGGCTGAGTTTCGTCCGAGATTAAATGACTTGTCTACTCCTGAAAAAATTAATGCCGTGGTTAATGAAGCCACAAAAACTCCTTTTGATAATCTATGCGGTCGCCTTCATTATGATGTGATGTATTACTTCATGCGATTCGGGCTTGACCCATCCGCCTACAAACAATTTTTGCTTCATACTCTGGATACGATAGCTTTTCCGGCTGGTGACGATCGTGCCTATGAAATGATGCACTGATTGACGAGGCTGAATGGAAATCTTCTTTCGCGGCACTTAGCAAAGTGGGCAATTACTCTATTTCAAGTTATGTGAATTACCTGATTGCAAAATCGAAAAGCAGCGAGACAGAAAACAAAGTCCGCATACAAGCTTATTTCAACCTGGCTTCTCAAAATAAATTAGGTTTGCCAAGGCCTGTTACTTATGAGGTTGCTTTTGTGGAAATGATGGAAGGACTGAAAAGCAACCAACCCTTACGACAGCATGTGTATGAAAGCTATTCGAAAGATCTGAAAACGGATGATAAATTGAAGCCCACACTTTTCAGTGAATTGTCATCCATGTTTAAAGAGGAGTCTAATCCTAAAAGAAAGACAGAACTTATTGACTGGCTCGCTGCATTTGTGAATACCAACGAGTATCCGAAGGCACACGAACAACTTTATGATTTTGCATGGAACTTTAAGCTGACATTATATGAAGCTCAGAATGAACAGATCCGAAAAGATTTTCCTGAAACGGATTTGATTTTACTTACGCAGCGTTGTCGTGATAAATTTTCGAAGTATGCATTACTCACGCCCTATCCGAGCCAGAAAGAAGATCGGATTAATTTCTGTGTGAAATATAACATTCCGATTCCAGGAGTAATCCCCACACTGGAGGAGGCTGATATGATTTTGAAAGGCAATACGCTGGCTGAGCAATTGCGGGTGATGAAGTTGCTGGTGCTGATGGGTGAACAGCCAAAGAAAATTGAAAATACAATTGTCGGCCTGCTCAGTAAAAAAAGTCTGGAAGATCGTGCCACCATGAATGAGATTCAAACGCTGGCGATTTCTGTACTCGGGAATTGCCATACTACTAATCCGAAGGCAATTGATTTTATGATTAGCGTGTTGCCGCATTATGGCAACGATACAGAAGCAGCGAAAGTAGCGCTGGTAAAAGTCGGCAAGCCTGCAGTCAAACCTTTGATATCTGCTCTTGATAAGACCACCGATCAGGATGGCGGACTGCAATTTCAATTAATCACACTCCTTGGCAAAATTGGTAAAGATGCTGCGAGTGCGCAGAAATCAATTCAACGTGTGTTAACTATTTCCCGCAATAGCGATGTAAAGTATGCGGC
>JALOMN010000222.1 GCA_025455445.1 Cyclobacteriaceae bacterium | reverse complement strand
CACTGATTTCAGGCCCCAGGCAGGAAATTGGATGATAGTGGGAGATGTAACCATAAACCCGGATGTGGATATTCACGAGAAACCCGCAGCACCTCCTCCACAAGTATCAAAAAAATCCAGAAAAGCGGCTACGCCTGTTACAATAGAAAAGCCACAGGCCGTCACTTTTTCACCAGGAACCGGAGTTTTACTCAATATGAATAATGATACCAGGAAGAGCAACCTTGTTTCTGTAATGGAACATGGAGATATCGATCTGGAGCTGGAAGTGATGTTGCCGAAAGGTTCTAATTCCGGTATCTATCTTCAGGGACGATATGAAGTGCAACTATTAGATAGCTGGGGTGTAAAGGATCCCAAGTACTCTGATATAGGTGGGATATACCGCAATTGGGAGAATGAACCGGGGAAGATATATATGGGCAAAGCACCACTTAGCAATCCGGCAAAAGCGCCTGGCTTGTGGCAAAAATTTAAGATCTCTTTTCGTGCGCCTCGCTTTAATGCCACAGGTGAAAAAATTCAGAATGCGCGATTTAATTATGTAGATCTGAATGGTGTGCGTATTCATGAGAATTACGAAGTGCCGTTGCCAACGGGAGGGCCAATTGAGAACAATGAAAAGGCAATGGGACCTTTAATGATACAAGGTGATCATGGGCCTGTTGCTTTTCGCAACGTAAAGTATCTGCTGATGAAAGAAGTGGAAGTTTCATTAAGTGATATCACTTATCAAACCTGGTATGGCAACTATAAACTTATTTCAGAGTATGTTAATCAAAAACCGGCCGCAGTGGGTACAATGAATGAACTTACTTGCGAAGTACTGGAAAATGAAAATGCCTATGGTACAGCGTACAAAGGCACACTTACGGTTTCAGAAGATGCTGAGTATAATTTTATTTTTGCTTATACCGGTGGGGGCAGACTGGTCATCAATAATCAGCAACTGTCAAACTACCAGAGCCCAGATGGATGGTGGAGGAATGATCAATCCACGATTGCATTAAAGGCAGGAAGATATCCAATTGAAATCTACAACTATAAAGATGCATCCTGGATGCCTCCACGCCTGGCATTGTTTGTTCAAACTGGCTCCACACCAAAGGCATTGCATGCATTCAATTCTTTTCCGCCCGATGATCAACCGGTAGCGCCTATTCTTATTAACCCCGGAAATGAGCCCCGCATGCTTCGGGCATTTATTGATTACAAAGGTGATTATAAGCAAAGACTTACTCACACAATCGGTGTGGGTGATCCGAGTGGCACTCACTATGTCTATGATTTGAAGGCTGGTAATCTTGTTTGCGTTTGGAAGGGTGACTTTGCAGATGCAACTCCTATGTGGCACGATCGGGGTGATGGCTCCTTCAAGCCGATGGGGTCGGTATTATATTTATTCAACAATCAGCCATTGGCTTTTCTACCTACAGAGACCAATGCGTTTCCAGTGATTACCCGAGAGGCTGAAATTAAACCGGGAGAGTATCGTGGTAAAGGTTATGAGATTGATACCAACGGCCGACCTGTTTTCAAATATACGTTTCAGGGAATGCAGGTGGAAGATAAAATCTATCCCGACAACCAAGGGAGAATAATTACACATGAAGTCAATATTAAAGAGCGGGGTACTAAGGATGATCTGTTTTATAAAGTGGCTGAAGGCAAGAACGTGAAGGTCATGCCTAATGGAGATTATGCCATTGACGACAAGAGCTACTACATTCGTCTGAATGGGGGCATCAATGGAATGGTGCGCGAGATAAATGGTGTATCCGAGTTAATGGTGCCTGTCACTAACTCATTCTCTTATTCAATAATCTGGTAATCATTCAAAAAATGAATAGAATAAATAAAATATTCAAATCAATATCGGTTGTAATAGCAATGCTGTTTTCAATCACGAATTTGTTATTCGCACAATTGAGCAAAACACCAAAAGAAGATGATTATTATAAAATCATCACGCTGCCAACACCCGAAGGTATGTTGCTTGAAGTGGGCGGTGTTGCCACCATGCAGGATGGTAGAATTGCTGTTAGCACACGCAGAGGTGATGTGTGGATGATTGAAAATCCTTCGATGGAAAATGGCACAGCACCGCGATATACATTATTTGCGTCAGGCTTGCATGAAGCTTTAGGATTAGTGTATAAGGACGATGCGCTGTATGTTGCCCAGCGAGGTGAGCTTACCAAACTGATGGATAAAAATGGTGATGGTAAAGCCGATGTTTATGAAACTATTTATGCGTGGCCACTATCCGGTCATTATCATGAATACTCATTCGGGCCAAAAATAGCGCCTGATGGAAGCTTCTTCGTTACAGGTAATGTGGCTTTTGGCGATGAAGAATGGTGGCGCGGTGAAAGCCGTGTGCCGTGGCGTGGCTGGACTATGAAAATTCACCCCGATGGAACCATGGAACCCTGGGCTACGGGCATGCGATCTCCCTGCGGTTTGGGAATGATTGATGGTGAATTTTTTTATGATGATAACCAGGGCGATTGGCATGGCTCGGGAGGAATTTTTCACGTTACAAAGGGAAGCTTTACTGGCCATCCTGCTGGCCTGCGTTGGACAGGGCTCGAAAATTCTCCCGTAAAAATTACCACCGAACAACTTTATGCAAAGGTAGACCCTCGTCAAATCAAACGCGAGGGGCAATACATCAAACCAGAAAATATTGCGGATGAAAAGAATCCTGATTTTCTTTTTGAATTGAAAGATGAATTTCCGGCTATGCGAGTACCCGCAGTGTGGTTACCTCATGGTGTGTTGGGTATTTCAAACTCTGAGATTATACGAGATGAAACAAATGGAAAGTTTGGTCCTTTCGCAGGACAAATTCTCGTGGGCGATCAAGGTCAGAGTAAAATTATGCGTGTAGTGATGGAGAAAGTTAAAGGCGAGTTTCAGGGCGTGGCTTTTGATTTTAAATCAGGGTTTCAATCGGGCGTGTTGAGGATGAATTGGGGCCATGACGGATCACTTTATGCAGGCCTTACTAATCGTGGATGGGGTTCAGCAGGCACCACCACTTCAGGATTGCAGCGATTAATCTGGACAGGAAAAGTGCCTATGGAAATGAAAACAGTAAGTGCAAAACCAGATGGCTTTGAAATAGAATTTACTTACCCTGTTGATAAAAAGACAGCTGAAAACCTTGATTCTTATTTTGGCAAAAGCTATGTGTATAAATATCATCCTGCATATGGCAGCCCTACCGTGAATGAACAAAATCTTACTATAAAGGGTGTGAAAGTTTCTGAGGATGGGTATAAAGTAAGGGTTGTGATTGACAATCTGCGCCAGTATTATCTGCATGAAATAATGTTACCAGGCATTCGCTCTTCAACGGGTTTGCCAGTGTTGCACAATACTGCATATTATACTTTAAATAATATTCCGGAGGGCGATAAACTCCCATTGAATGAATTAAGCACCAAGCGTTCATCCTCTGCCGTAAAGGCACCAACCCAAGCGGCTACGAAAACAACCGCTTCGGTGTCCACCAAAACTTTATCATATGCTGAAATAGAACCGCTATTGGTGAAGAATACTTGTACGGCCTGCCACCAGGTAAATAAAAGGCAGGTAGGTCCGGCATTTTCTGATATTGCAAAACGCAAATACAGCAACGAACGCATTGTTGAGTTGATTTATAATCCAGAGCCTAAAAACTGGCCAGAACACGAAACACCGATGGCTGCAATGCCACAAGTTCCCCGTGCAGATGCGTTGAAAATTGCAGCATGGATTAATTCATTGCGAGCGCCAGCTCCTTAAGAAATTGTGACGATTATACTGAATAACAAACCCACCTGATTTATTCCGGTGGGTTTGTTAATTTTAAAGATGTTAACTTCTTAACCAAAAAAAGCTAAGTCAGCTTGATACTCTTCACAAAGACGCTCGTGAATTTTTTTTGCTTCTATTGCGCCTCCATCATCCGTTAATAAACACACCGTTCCACCATTTCCACCACCGGTGATTTTAGCTCCGTATATTCCTTTATAATTTTTTGCCAATGCAACAATTTCATCTGTGCGATCAGAGCCTAAGCCACAAAGTGAATAACTCAGGTGTGATTGATACATGAGTTCACCCATCTTATTAAGTAAACTTACTTTTTCTGAGTGGTTCATCGGAGGTATCTGCTGGAGGTAATTTTTGAACTGTAATACACGCGCCTGTTCATAAACCGGATGAGATGCACATTGCCGGATAGCATAACTTTTGTTAGGATCGATTTGTGTAACGCTGTCAGTTGAAACCTGGTACCTCTTCATAAATGCTTCTCCGGTTATAGATTGAGGAAGTGCACTCAGGAAGGATCGGTTGAACTTTTCTACAGGTATATTGCATAAATATCCCCCAAACGGAAGAGACGAAAAATCATTTATTTCTTTTGCTCGTTGTATGGAGGAAATATTTATTCCTAATAATTTTTTTTAGTTGTTTTT
>JALOMN010000011.1 GCA_025455445.1 Cyclobacteriaceae bacterium | reverse complement strand
GGACCATAGGCATCTACTGCTAATTGAATTCCTAGATTTGAAAGCATACCTACCGCAGCAATTGCAATTCCATAAAGACCGCCAAAGTAAAAGGCACCCATGATAGAAAGTGCAATAATTAAAATCGGAAGCGCTGTTGACATCATTCCTACTCCAAGACCTGCTATAATATTGGTTGCTGCACCAGTTGAGGATTGACGTACAATTGACAACACAGGGGCTTTGCCCATTCCAGTATAATATTCAGTAATTAGGCCAACTAAAAGACCTCCAATTAAACCAATGATAGTTGCCCAGAAAATTCCTATGGCAGTCATCGTTCTTACGATTGGCTCACCAGCCGCATCTCTATATAATAAATCATGATAGGTCCATTCTGCAGGGAGCATCCAAGTGATAATAAAGTAGGAAGCTGCAATCATAATAGCAGAGGAAACAAACTCGCCAGTGTTCAACGCTTTTTGAGGATCACCACCTTCTTTAACCTTAACGAAGAATGTGCCGATAAATGACATCACAATTCCTACTGCGGCTAGCACTAATGGTAAAAGCACGGCAGACAATCCATTAAATTGATCCGCAAATCCGTCTACCATGAAGGCAGCACCTAGCACCATTGAACCTACAATAGAGCCTACATATGATTCGAATAGATCTGCACCCATACCCGCTACATCACCTACGTTATCGCCCACGTTATCAGCAATTGTTGCCGGATTAAGGGGGTGATCTTCCGGAATACCGGCTTCTACTTTACCTACCAGGTCAGCACCCACATCGGCTGCTTTAGTATAAATACCACCACCCACACGGGCAAAGAGTGCTATAGAGGAAGCTCCGAATGAGAAACCGGTAACAATGGTTAATACCTGGTTTACCTGAGCTTGCGTTTCGAATCCAAAGATATTGGAGTATACAATAAGCAGAAGGCTGAGACCTAATACGCCCAGGCCAACTACACCCATGCCCATTACCGAGCCACCAGTAAAAGCTACTTCGAGAGCCTTGCCTAAGCTCGTGCGGGCTGCTTGCGTAGTGCGAACATTCGCTTTTGTAGCCACGCGCATACCAATAAATCCAGCTAAAGCAGAAGTAAATGCGCCAATTGCAAAGGAAGCTGCTACAAGCGGGGAAGATGTTTCGCTATTGGCTGTAACGCCTAACAATAACGACACACAAACAACGAATATGGCCAGAATCCGATATTCTGCTTTTAAGAATGCCATTGCGCCTTCTGCAATGTGACCGGCAATTTTTTTCATTTTGTCAGTTCCTGCATCTTGGTTACTAACCCAGGCACTTTTCCATGCTACATAAAGAAGCCCCAGAACTCCAAAAAGGGGCAAGTAATACAATAGATTTTGCATATCTGTTTTATTGGTTTATATCATCTCCTGCTGAAAACCTCCAGTCAGGGCTTAAAAAAAGCACCGCAAAGATAGAAGAAGACCTAAAAAATTAAAATTTATAATTTCGTTAATGAAAAGCACTTAAGAATTTGTGAACATGTCCTTCAATCCTGCCCAGAGTTGCTTTCTTGCTGCTTCATTGAGTAACAATTGAGACAGTGCTTCTGAGCAAATAAATGAGATGCCTGAAAAGGTATGCTGCTGATAATTAGCAAAGTCACCCGGGTTTGCTCCGAAATAAATTAGTTTTTCTGTTCTGTTTTCAAAGGATGATATCTTGAAGTCGGATTGACTTACTATTTGGATTGACTCAAGGGAAATTTTTAAGGCTCCAAGTATCTTTTTTAATAGCTCCCTTTCCTGCTCGCTTAGTGCCTGCCAGGAGTTTTCTATGACTATCACCAGTTTTGGCTTAATGGAATAAACTTCCTCTTGAAATACACTTTCAAAAATATCTATGTTCATTATTCCTTAATGTCGAAGATGGATTTAAGTTCGTTGGCTTCCTGTGGTTTCATTCTTCCTGCTAGTATCAGGCGAAGCTGCCTTCTGCGCAGCGCACCTTCATATAAAGTGCGCTCCTCTTCAGTTTCAGGTTCTACTTCTGGAACTGAAATCGGTTTACCTTCTTTGTCTACAGCCACGAACGTAAAATAAGCTGAGTTGCTGGCAATTTTTTTTCCTTCCGGAATATTTTCCGCTTCCACATCTATTCTGATTTCAACTGAAGAGTTGAATGCACGGGTTACACGAGCCCTAAGTGTAACTACATCCCCTAATTGTATTGGTGAACGGAATGAAATATTATCAACAGATGCGGTGACTACTGTGCTGTTGCAATGCTTTTGCCCGGCAATCGCGGATACGATGTCCATCCAGTGCATCAACCTTCCACCCATAAGGTTATTCAATGTATTCGTATCGTTTGGTAATACGAGCTCGGTCATATTAACAAATGATTCACGGGGATATTTTTTCTTTCTCATGTATTGCAATCGGTAGCGTTATACTACTTAGTGTTAGTTTGCTTTTAATAGCAGCAAAAATCAATAAAAAACTTTGCATTACACGAAGTCAATTTGCTTATTGCATGAAATATTTTTCAGTTGTCAATCATCAGTCAATATCTTCTCCAATCTTGCTCTGCAATAACTGAGCAAATTACCACGACAACCATTACGGGGTAGCTCCCGACATATTTGCCTTTTACACATCGCGGGTTTTTTAATATTTTATCAGGCATCAAGGCCTTCAAGTATTTCATTTAATTTTTTACATCAGTAGTTATGATCATTTTAAAATTTGGTGGTTCGTCTGTTTCAACTCCTTCAAGGATAAATTCAGTAATTAATATAATTAAGACTTATGAACAACAACCAATTTCAGTTGTGTTCTCAGCATTTGGCGGAATTACGGATACGTTAATTTTACTAAGCTCGCTAGCATTAGAGGGCAAGTCAGATTATAAAGACAAACTGCAGGAACTTGAAAAGAGACACCTTGATGCAGTGCGTGAATTAATTGGAATACAAAGTCAAAGTTCAGCAATTGCACAAGTAAAGTTTACTATTAATGAACTTGAAGATGTGTTACATGGTGTTTTCCTGGTTAAGGAACGTACACCTCGCACACTTGATTATATAATGAGCTTTGGTGAACGTCTATCTGCCTACATCATTGCAGAAGCAATGAAAGACAAAGGTTTAGCTGCAGAATTTCTCGATGCCCGAGATATAATTCGTACGGATAATCATTTTGGTAACGCCCGTATAATTTTCCCCATTACAAACCAATTAATTCGCGAATACTATCAATTACATCCTAAACTTCAAGTGGTAACCGGGTTTATTGGTTCGTCTGAATCCGGTGAAACAACCACTATTGGAAGAAGTGGTTCTGATTATACAGCTGCGATATTGGCTGGCGCTCTTCACGCTTCCTCACTGGAAATATGGACTGATGTTGATGGAATGATGACTGCTGATCCTCGCAAAGTAAAAAAAGCATTTACCGTAAAGGAAATGACTTATCAGGAGGCGATGGAGTTATCGCATTTTGGGGCCAAGGTAATATTTCCGGCTACCATGCAACCTGCCATGGTGAATCAAATTCCTATCTGGATAAAAAATACATTTAATCCCTCCTTTGAAGGAACGGTAATAAAGGATACTTCCTATAATAAGAGTCTTATTATTAAGGGTATTTCATCAATGGATAAAATCAGTTTACTCAGTGTGCAGGGGAGTGGTTTGATGGGCGTGGTAGGTGTGTCAAAGCGATTATTCAGTGCATTAGCAGATCAAAAAATAAATGTCATCTTAATTAGTCAGGCATCTTCTGAACACTCAATTTGTTTTGCAATAGAAAGCAATAAAGTCAAGCAGGCAGTAGCATCCATTGAGCGTGAGTTTCAATATGAAATACGAAGTAAAGAAATGGAAGAAGTTCAGGTAGAAAGTGACCTTGCAATTGTAGCGATAGTGGGCGAGAATATGAAGCATAATCCAGGTGTCAGCGGACGAATGTTTAGTGCTCTCGGTAAAAATGGAATTAACATAAGTGCGATCGCTCAGGGTTCTTCAGAATTGAATATTTCCGCGGTTGTACATGAGCAAGATATAAGCAAGGCGCTTAATGTGCTTCATGAGGCATTCTTCTTGTCAGATAAAAAGGTTTTAAATTTATTTTTGGTAGGAACAGGTTTGATCGGAAAATCTTTACTAACGATGATTCATAAGCAATACCACAAACTGGCCGAACAAAATCAACTTGAGGTGAATGTGGTGGGCATTGCTAATTCGAAAAAAATGTTTTTCAATGAAGATGGTATAAAACCTGAAAGCGCAATAGAACGGATGTTGCAAGAGGGAGAAGGTATGAACCTCAATGATTTTTTTGGAAACATGAACGCGCTCAATTTGTCGAACAGTATTTTTGTTGATTGCACATCAAGTGAAGAGGTGGCAGAATTCTATGGCTCCATTCTTTCCTCAAACATCAACATTGTTACACCTAACAAAAAAGCAAATTCCGGTTCGCAGCTTCGATATCATCAATTAAAGGAAACTGCCCGCAAAAGGGGTGTTAAATTTCTTTATGAAACCAATGTGGGTGCAGGCCTGCCGGTAATCAATACGATGAATGATTTATTGCTAAGCGGTGATAAAGTGATTCGAATTGAAGCAGTGTTAAGTGGTACATTAAATTTTATTTTCAGTTCTTTTACCGAGGGGAAAAAGTTCAGCGAGGTAGTAAAGGAGGCTAAAGAAAAAGGTTATACCGAACCGGATCCACGCGATGATCTTAACGGAATGGATGTGGCTCGTAAAATTCTGATATTGTCAAGAGAAGCTGGTTTAACATTGGAACTGAATGAGATTCAGGTTGAAAATATGGTACCTGAAGATTGCTTGGGGGATATACCGATAGAAAAGTTCTTTTCTTTGTTAGCGAAGCACGATGAAAAATTTGAATTACTTCGAGTAGAGGCAGCAAGCAGAAATGAAAAGCTTCGTTATATGGCTATATTAGAAAATGGAAGAACATCAATACGCCTTGCATCAGTGGGGCAGCAACATCCATTTTATTCTTTGTCTGGAAGTGATAATATTATTTTACTTACAACTGAGCGTTATCATGATCGGCCAATGGTGATACGTGGCCCGGGAGCCGGAGCAGAAGTTACCGCTGCTGGTGTATTTGCTGATATTATTCGCATAGGAAGTTATACTAATTAGAGCCATGTCAATAAAAAGAAAAGTGAGAGCATTTGCGCCCGCTACTGTTGCAAATGTATGCTGTGGATTTGATGTGCTTGGTTTTGCTGTAGATAACCCGGGTGATGAAGTACTACTTACGCTTCGCGATGACACTGAAATCAGAATTGAATCAATTATCGGGGATCAGGGGAAACTTCCTCTGGATGCAAATAAGAATACGGCTAGTGTGGCGATTCAATCTTTATTAAGAAAAACGGGACATCCGATTGGAGTTGATATTACATTATATAAAAATTTGCCTTTAGGCAGTGGTATGGGTTCCAGTGCAGCCAGTGGAGTAGCCGCGCTTGTAGCCATGAATAATTTGTTAGGTGAGCCATTGAGCAGAACTGAACTTGTTGAACATGCCATGGAATCAGAAAGGATAGCATGTGGCTCCGCACATGCAGACAATGTTGCCCCTTCATTATTAGGTGGTTTTGTTTTAGTGCGCGATTATCAGCCTTTGGATGTTATCAAAATTCCACTTGCCATCGAATTATATTGCACACTGGTGCATCCTCATCTTGAGCTTAATACATCGGATTCGCGCAAGGTATTAAAGCCTACAGTTAAATTAACAGATGCAATTATCCAGAGCGGAAATATTGCAGGTTTGATGTTAGGTCTGATGAAGCCAGATGGTGAATTGATAGCCCGATCGCTCAAAGATGTATTTGCAGAGCCAATCCGATCAGCATTTATACCCGGGTTTCATCACATGCGCGAGATAGCGATTCAAGCAGGCTCATTGGGTTTCGGAATATCAGGGTCAGGGCCAACCGTTTTTTCACTAAGCATTGATATTGCGAGTGCGGAAAGGACAGGGCAGTTGATAAAAGAACAGTTTTTAAAGCATGATTTACGAAGTGATGTTTTTATATCAAAAGTGAATCAACAAGGGGCGAGAATAATTGAATAATCTGTGAGCTATTAGAAACATCTGAGTATGAATTTTTATAGTACAAATAACCATAACAAGTTTGTCACCTTGCGGGAAGCGGTGATGCATGGGCTTGCATCAGACCGGGGATTATATATGCCTGAGACCATTCCAAAAATTCCACCCTCATTTTTTGAATCGATTGATAAGCTTTCCTTTGAAGAAATTTCATATTATGTAGCAAGTCAATTGATTGGTAAGAATTTACCTCATGAAGAACTTTTTAGAATTGTATCACATACCATTCAATTTGATGCACCATTAGTTAAGATA
This sequence comes from Cyclobacteriaceae bacterium, assembly GCA_025455445.1. Taxonomy (GTDB): domain Bacteria; phylum Bacteroidota; class Bacteroidia; order Cytophagales; family Cyclobacteriaceae; genus ELB16-189. The sequence continues at coordinate 7,033 of JALOMN010000011.1, read as the reverse complement.
GAAGATGACATTTATGCATTGGAATTGTTTCATGGACCCACGTTAGCGTTTAAGGATTTTGGTGCGCGTTTTCTTTCCGGTTTGCTGGGTTATTTTTCACAAGAACAAAATCAAAAGATAACAATTTTGGTTGCCACATCAGGTGATACGGGAAGTGCCGTGGCAAATGGCTTTTTAGGAGTAGATGGAACTCAGGTCATTGTCTTATATCCATCCGGTAAAGTGAGTGATATCCAGGAAAAGCAGTTCACAACACTCGGTAAGAATATAATTGCATTGGAAGTAGATGGATCTTTTGATGATTGCCAGCGCTTAGTAAAGCAAGCATTTAGCGATGTTGAGTTAAATAAAAAGTATTTTCTCACCTCAGCAAACTCAATCAATATTGCCCGCTTGATTCCGCAATCATTTTATTATTTCTATGCGTATTCCAAAATAAAGCAATTGAAAAAAGATATCATCTTCTCAGTGCCCAGCGGTAATTTTGGAAATATCACCGCAGGGTTGCTGGCAAAAAAAATGGGTCTTCCTATAAAGAAATTCATCGCGGCAACAAATGTCAATAAAGTGGTACCTGATTATCTTAAATCCAAAGAGTTTATTCCTCGACCTTCGATATCAACTATAAGCAATGCGATGGATGTTGGTAATCCAAGTAATTTTCCGCGCATGCTTAATTTGTATAATGACAATTTTCAAGCGTTATCAAATGATGTGATAGGAGATTCCTTTTCTGATGATGATACTATGAGTGCACTCAAAGAAGTGTATTCAAAGTATGATTATATCATGGATCCACATGGGGCTATAGGATACCTCGCACTGAAAAAACATATGGTTGAATTTGATAATGCCGTTGGAATATTTTTAGAAACAGCACACCCTGCAAAATTTAATGAGGTGGTTGAAAAGGTGCTTGCGCGGCCAATTAACATACCAGAGCGATTAAATGAATTTATAAAACGTGAGAAGAGCGCAATAAAAATGTCTGCCGATTTTAATGAATTTAAATCAATGCTTCCAACCCTGATCACCCAGTAGGGGTACAAAGGCAAAGTAATCATATTCCTGTTGGGTAAGCTTTCCGTTTTTCTTTGTGATCTTTAACATCTTTTGTCGTTCACGGTCTCCAACGGGTATAATCAGCATCCCATCATCAGCAAGTTGATCAGTTAGGGCAGTTGGCACAACAGGCGCTCCAGCTGTTACGAGGATTCTATCAAAGGGTGCTTTGGCGGGTAATCCTTTGGAGCCATCTCCATAAAAGAAGTTAGGTTTATAACCCAGTAGGGGAAGGAAATCTTTAGTTCGCTCATACAATTTCCGGTTATATTCAATGGTATAAACTTTGGCCCCCATTTCTATCAATACTGCAGCCTGATAGCCAGAACCAGTTCCAATTTCCAGCACCTTGCAACCGGGTTTTACATCCAGTTTCTCACTTTGAAAGGCTACGGTATAAGGTTGTGAAATTGTCTGCCCTTCGCCAATGGGGAAGGCCTTGTCTTCATATGCATGATTTAGCAGGGCATCGTCAAAAAAGGCGTGTCTGGGCACTTTTCCAATGGCTGTGAGTACTCGCTGATCAGAAATGCCTTTTTCCTGAAGTTTTTTGACCAATTTATTACGAAGTCCGCGTTGCTTATAGTTGTCCTCAATCATTTTTAAAGATGCCAATTTGACGCAAAAAAGGCCATTTTTTCAGTGTAAATAAAGTTTTGGAAAATGTTTAGGAAAATTGAAACTCATGTCCCTACTTTAGGGTTCTCTAAAGCACAGTAAATCCTATTTTGCCATAGCGTTGCACTGTGTTAAACCTGACCCTGACAGTAGGAGTGGCTTTGCCGCCCACTACTGCAAGGGCGGGTAAATTTCCTGAAGTCAAATCCATTATTTTACTGGCTTTCCGTTCTTCATTTTCACCGTACTCTTTCCCTTTTTTCTTTGTTCAGTTCGCAAGTCAATAAAATATTGAACGGATAGTACAAGCTCATGATTTCTTACGGCTAGTTCATCTTCATAGAATACAATTGTGGGTAAGCCAAATGTGCCATTGCTCTCCCTGCTTAAAAAGCTTTGCATAAAGGAATATCGTGCATTCACCATTACTTTTTTATTTTGAGCCGGTTCGAAGATTAATCCAACTGCGAGGTTTAATCCTAATTGCAGCCTGTTAGGTATTGCTACATTCATCTCATTCATCGTAACATCAGCTGAATCTTTACGGAATGTGATTTTATAGGGTAGGTCATAATCTGGTGGATTGATTAAGTTTTCATTCAAGTCGCCATTTTTAAAAGTACCTTTTCCGCCCAGCCAATAACTTATGGTTGGCCCTGCACCCAGGTACCATTTAAACACTTTGTCTCTTCCGAACTTGGATTTAAATTCAGCGGTATAAAGTATCGGAACATCAATAAACCTTAAGGTTGTTTTGTTGCTAAGCCCTGTTTCCAATACACCTTCCAGAATCTTACTTCTTTGAGTATAAAGAAAGGAGGTGTTTAAAAAGAAATTTTTATTCGCACGAAAGGCCACGCTGAAGCCGGCATTAAAATTATAATCAGGATTCAGTTTGTAGAATTTTTTTAAGTCTTTATCATCAAATCTATACAGGTTTAATTGACCACCCACGGTAGGTCCTACTAAGATTTGTGCGCGCACATGATGCGAACTTATTGGTGCCAATAAGACGATGAGCAGAATTGCAATGTGTAGATTGGATATCCTGAATTTCATGAATTGCATTCGCGGTGATACGATTTGATTTCCAAATGTAACCAATTTTATTATTCACTCAGGTTACTTTTGTTTACATCGTGTGTTGTTTGTACATGAAATTCATGATTAAGTTACTTCCTGTATAGGCTGTTATTAATGAATATTTTATAACTTTCATGATTAAAAGGTGTGTTACTTTAAAGAGTAAGAGCGTATATAAAGCATGTTCAATAGATACTGACTATGAGAAGTTTGAAATACCTGTTGGTTTCATTCGCGTTTTCAATAATTTTTATTTCTTCCTATTCACAGCCACCCGTTGAAATTTGTAACAATGGACTAGATGATGACTTTGATGGATTTATAGATTGTTACGATAGTGATTGTTCTTCTAATCCTGCCAATCAATGTGATTTCATTGTGCCATCCACTTGCAATGCTGTGCCCCCACAGTTTCCGCAGTTTACCATGACGTTGGATTTTTCTACACCCAATGAAACCACCAATCACCTTTCCAGGATGGCTATTGGTGATTTAGACAGAGATGGGATGCCGGAGTTTGTTACCATGAACCGTTATACCAGGAATTTATTTATTTTAAATGGAAATGACGGAAGTATTAAACGCCAGATAAATGTAACCTGGGAACCCTATTGGGAGATAGCCATTGGTAATATTAACAATGATAACTGTGCGGAAATTTTCTTTATCGGATTTCAAAATTTACCTGGAACTGCAAATGATGGAATCTATCTTTTTTCGTATGACTGTAATCTTAATTTATTGTGGACTTCTGCGCAACGATTGCGCGGTGATCCCATCAACTTTGGATTAGCTGATTTTGATAATGACGGGCTTACTGAGTTATATGCCAAAGATGAAATTTATGATGCGCATACGGGTGTTCGCATTATACAGTCAACAACACCTACTTACAATCGAATAAACGGTGGACCGGTAGCAGCTAATATTTTAGATCAAAATGGAAATGATTTAGAGTTGAATGTTGCTGATGATGGACAATTGGAATTGATTATTGGCTTAGCAATTTATAGGGTAAATCTTGGAACGCGTTCAGCTAACTCAGGTTCACTCACATTAATAAGATCGCGAACGGATTATTTTATTCGGAACGAATATAACGCTACCAGTATCGCAGATTTTAACCAGGATGGTTATATTGATATTGTTGCATCTGGATCTACCAACGCTCATGGGGCGAATACAACTATTTTCTTTTGGGATGTAAGAAATGATCAACTTTCAACATATAGAGATCTAGCAAGTGCGTATGGACCCAATGGCTGGGGAAGTGGTACGGGGCGTGTGAATATAGCGGATTTGGATGGTGATGGAAGGTTAAATGCCTCTTATGTTTCCGGACGTTATTTATATGCACTTAAGGAAGATTTAACTTTATTATGGCGAGTCAACATCAATGAAGAAACTTCAGGATACACAGGTTGTACACTTTTTGATTTTAATGGGGATGGTAAATCTGAAATTGTATATCGTGATGAGCGATTCTTATATATCATTAATGGTACCGATGGCACTGTTTATAATCAACAAACTTGCGTTTCAAGAACTAACCGTGAATATCCAATTGTAGCAGATGTAGATGCAGATGGGTCTACAGAACTTTGTGTTACCTGTGGATTTGATGACTTTCTTGCCAATCAAAATTTTAATAATCTATCATTCTCAAGGTTTTCTCATATAAGAGCGTTTAAATCGGCAGCTGAACCGTGGGTGCCTGCGCGCAGGGTATGGAATCAACATGGCTATTTTGTGGTGAATGTGAATGATGATCTTACCATACCTAAACAAATTCAAAAGCACTGGTTAACTTTTTCTAACGGCAGTTGTACACAAGGACCCAGTCGCCCACTTAATAAATTCTTAAATCAATCACCCTTTTTAAATCCGGATGGATGTCCGATTTATGCTGCCCCTGATATTGCTTTTGCGGTCGAGCCAACGGTTATATCACCCACGTGCCCGGATTTAAATTTTACCGTTTCATTTAAAATCACCAACCTCGGAGATGTTGCCCTCAGCGGAATTGTTCCTGTTTCATTTTATGCATCAGACCCTGAAAAACCCGGGGGTATAAAACTGAGTACCATAGAACTAAACTTAAACAGTTTTAATAGAAACGACATTTTCTCTGTCGATAATGTTAACGTAACGGGTATTGGTTCAGATTCAGTGTGGGTAGTATTGAATGATGCTGGCACAACAGTACCAACTCCGATATCTTTACCTAATACCGCTATTTTTGAGTGCGACTATGACAATATTCGCAAAGCAAGAATTAATCCTCTACCCGCAAAAATTACAGCAATACAATCTAATCCAAACGAAAAATGTGTAGCGCCACCAAATGGTTCTGCCCGTGCATTTATCTTAACCAATGGTGTTGAGAATACAGTAGATTATGATTTTTATTGGAGTAATGGAAGTGTTGCTCAGCCGATTCCACTAGTTGATTTTACCGGACCAATATATACTGGCTTACTCGAGGGTAATTATACGGTTTATGCCCGGCACCGCACAGCCAATTGTAGTAGTGATACGGTTACCGTTGCAATTGATTCAGTGCGTTCCAATATACCTCCATTCACTATTAATGTAACGGATCAGACTTCATGTAATCCGCCAAATGGTAGGTTAGAAGCTGTAGTAAGTGGTGGTAACTCTGGTTATTCATTTGAATGGTTTGATCAGAACGGTTCTTTGGGTATCACCACGGCAGTTGCCAATGGGTTAAGAAGAGGTAATTACTCTGTGCTCATTGGAAAGAATGGATGCTTTGACTCACAAAGTAGGGTGGTTGATGGTACTGCTTTGGTGCCAGTCGTCACACCAAGTTCAATTCCAATATTAAGTTGTGATGATATCAATAATGGATCTGTAACTGCAACTGTTTCACCAGGCCTCGCAAGTGAATATACATTTGATTGGTATTTCTATGATAATGCAACATCAACAAGGGGAAGTCAATTACCTCCAATTAATGGAACAGGAGCTACCCGAACCGGATTACCGGCTGGTTTCTATGAAGTAGTTGCTACTAACATTCTAAGTCAATGTGATTCTGATCCTGTTCAGGCCGAGGTGCAAAGTCAAACGGTTACACCGGACGTTACTATAGCAGAACTTGCTCCCCAAACTTCTTGCGACCCTTTAAATCCAAATGGAAGACTTGAGGCATTAGTGACTATTGGAGGTGTTCCGCAACCTGCAGCTGATTTTACTTTTGAATGGTATGTGGGTCAAAATACATTACCTGCAAACCGTCATCTTCAGGTTTCCGGAGTTAATGGAAGCATTGCTGAAAACGTAACAGGTGGCGGGCAGTTCTATACTGTAAAAGTAATCTCTGCCTCGCAGTGTTTTGCAACTACTTTTGCTGCTGTATCTGAACAATTAGAAATTCCGGTGGTAACACTTGTATCTACACCAAATGGAATATGTGACCCTGCGTTGGTTACCGCTTCCGGAGTTGTGAATAGTGGTAGTGTTACCGCTACTATTACGGTTGGTGGAAATCCGGATAACAATCTGGCGAATTATACTTTCCAATGGTATGATGGTTCTCAAGCTATCGGAACAACAAGACCTGAAACGTCTAATACAATTTCAGCATTAACCTCTGGATTTTATACGGTGGTAGTTACACGAAACGGAACTGCCTGCCCAGCCCTCGCCCAGACGGCAGAAGTATTAAATATTACAGTGCCACCAGTTATCCAGGCTAATGCAATTCCATCTACTAATTGTGATCCAAACTTACCCAATGGTGGTGTGCGTGTGACAGATGTGGATGGTGCAGGAACTCCAACAAAATATGCATTTGAATGGCATAGGGGATTTGATGCCACCGGATATTTGGTTTCTAATTCACCGATTAGCCTTGATACATTGCAAGGTGCTACCGGAAGATTTTATACGGTGCAAGTTACCAATACAGAAAACGGATGTAGAAATACCCGCACCGTTGAAGTGTCGGATCAACAGCAAAAACCTATAGTAACGGCACTGGCAACTGATAATACGTTCTGTGTGGGTGCTAACGGAACAGCATCAGTTAATACAATCACCTACTTAGGTCAACCGGTTACTTCTCCTTTTACAGGGTATACATTTAGCTGGTCTTCTGGTGAGAATACTTCTGTGGTAAATAATAAAGCTGCAGGTAGTTATAGTCTGACTGTAACCAATACAACTGTCGGTTGCGCTTCAGATCCGGTGAGTGTTACTGTTCTTGACAACCCTTTTATTCCTGTAGTAAATGTTGCAGTAATCA
>JALOMN010000221.1 GCA_025455445.1 Cyclobacteriaceae bacterium | reverse complement strand
AGTGTGATAATTGATTCCATCCTTTATTCCGGGTGGCAGTGGCTCTTCTTGTATATCAGGTCTGGTTTTAAAAGTAAATGTGGAAAAGGTTTCCACCGGAGTGCCGTTGATGACGGCAGTGATTTTTACAATCACATCACCGGAAGGTGGCGTATAAAAAGTACTTATGACATTCGTATTAAATGCTTCCGCGATCGAGGTAAAAGTTCCGGATTCATTTACTAAGATTTCCATGGAGGTAGCTGTGGCTGAGGCAGTTCCGCTTAGCGTGACAAACCCACCAGAAGGAACAAAAACCTCTGAGGTGGCAGGAGAAGTAATGCTTACAAATGCAGGTACTGAAAGTGGCAGAAAAATATCGGGCGAGGTCTGTTTGGAACCGTTGGCATTCCGAAACACCATCGCCAAATAGAATATATTGGTTCCGTCTGGCACACCGTAGTATTGCCTGGCGGTCGGTGACAAAGAGATTTGCCATTTGTTAGGTTGTCCTGAAACTTGTGTCATCTGTCCGACTCCGTCATCAGCGCCCCAGTTGCCTTTTACAAACTTCCAGTCTCCACCGGTAGGTGTTGTCGTATTGGTTGTGACAACACCACTATGAAAGTATATTTTAGTTTCTCCAGCAAGCGGGGTTCCGGCTGCATCAAAATTTACGGTGATAAGCTGGTTGGGTGTGGGGTTAGCAGGCGTTAAGGTGGCCGGTTGTGCTAAGGCAAACCCACTAACCAAAATTTGAATCAGAACAATGATTTTTGCTATTCTAGACATGCTCAATACTTATTATTATTACAACTTCAAGGTTTCAAGATAAGCGAAACTTTCAAAATGGTCTCAGATTTTTTCAATCTCTTATACTTCAAACGCTTGCAGTCTGAAATTCAGACTAAAAATCAAATTTTATCTCATATTAGAGTTCATTATGTATTATAATTACCTTTAAGAAAATGAAAAAAAGTGCCTTTTTAGCTTCGCTGCTTATATTGGGTTGCGCATCGCCCAGTGAAAAAATCCCGGATAAATCCATGAAAACCGTCAGTGGAAATAAGCCAATCGTTTACCAAATGATGACGCGCTTGTTTGGCAATCAATCCGCAATCAATAAACCATATGGTACCATCGAAGAAAATGGTGTTGGGAAATTTGATGACATCAATGAAAATGCATTAAAAGGTATAAAGGAATTAGGAGTTACCCATATCTGGTATACCGGTGTAATCGAGCACGCACTATTAACTGATTATACTGCGGAGGGAATTCGTCTTGACGATGCAGATATAGTAAAAGGCAGGGCAGGTTCTCCCTATGCTATTAAAGACTATTATGATGTAAATCCGGATCTGGCAAAGAATGTAAAGAACAGGGTGGCAGAATTTGAAAACCTGATTGCTCGCACACATGATCAGGGAATGAAAGTAATTATCGACTTCGTGCCGAATCATGTGGCACGCGCCTATACCAGTGATGCTAAGCCAGAAGGCGTGAAAGATTTAGGGGAATCAGATGATAAGACTGTTTCATTTAAACCTTCCAACAACTTTTACTATCTACCAGGTCAGTCATTTCAACCACCAGCTGGTTATAAATCATTAGGAACCAATCAACATCCTACCAAAGATGGCATGTTTGATGAAACCCCTGCCAAGGTAACGGGTAATGATCAGTTTACGTCTAAACCCGGCATCAATGAGTGGTTTGAGACAGTCAAACTGAATTATGGTGTTGATATACAAAATAACCGGACTGCCCATTTCGATCCGATTCCGGATACATGGGTAAAGATGACCAATATTTTAATCTATTGGGCCAACAAGAAAGTGGATGGATTCCGTTGCGACATGGCGGAGATGGTGCCGGTAGAATTCTGGAACTGGGCAATTCCGCAAGTGAAAGCAGTCAATCCTGAAATTATTTTTATTGCTGAAATATATAATCCGGCTCAATACCGAAATTATATTGAACAAGGAAAGTTTGATTTTCTATATGACAAAGTGCAACTCTACGACACTTTGCGTTTGCTCATAAACAAGCGTGCAAATACTGGCGATATTCATACAATACAAAAAAGTCTCGAAGGTATTAATCAGCATATGTTGCACTTCCTTGAAAATCACGATGAGCAGCGGATTGCATCACCAAACTTTGCAGGTGATGCATGGAAAGCAGCTTCTGCCATGGTGGTAAGTTCAACGATTGACAAAGGACCAGTTATGATTTATTTCGGTCAGGAAGTTGGAGAGCCTGGTGCCGGCATCGAAGGTTTTGGTGGTGAAGATGGTCGCACTACTATCTATGATTACTGGGGTGTGCCCGAACATCAGAAGTGGGTAAACAATGGTAACTATGATGGCGGAAAATTAAGTGAAGAACAAAAGGCTTTAAGACTTTTCTATTCCGATATACTCACCTTTGCTTCCAACAACAAAGCTATTGTGAACGGAGATTATCATGATCTCACACAATTAAATCTTTCACTAGGTAATATTCCGCAAGATGTGCATGTGTTTGCGCGCACCTATGAACAGGAAAATCTTGTGATTCTTTCCAGTTTCTCTAATACGAACAAGCGCGTAAAAATCAAATTGTCAGAGGAAGTGATTAACGCTTTTAAACTCACAGGACCGAAGGATCAGGTGGGAAGAGATCTATTGAGAAGCGGTGCAGATATCGGCTTTGATGATAACTGGACATTTGAAGTTGACCTGCAACCTTATTCATCATTTATATTTAAAATCAAATAAACCGCATGCGGAAATATTGTTTAAGTTTTATTCTACTGTTTTTTATTCTGCTCACTTCATGTGAAAAGAAAACTGATAATGTTGTTGAGTGGCCTTACGGAGTAAAATATGAGGTGTTCGTGATGGCCTTTGCCGATAGTAATGGGGATGGCAAAGGCGACATAAAGGGCCTCACCCAGAAGCTTGATTATTTTTCTGAAATAGGGGTGAATGGGTTATGGTTAATGCCAATCATGAGTTCAGACACATACCATAAATACCATGTAATTGATTATAAGTCAATCGATCCGGATTATGGTACCATCGAAGACTTCAAATTATTTATCAAGGAAGCGCATAAAAGAAATATCAAAGTGATTTCTGATTATATCATCAACCATACTGGTGATAAACATCCATGGTTTCTTGAATCAATAAAGGGTAAAGACAATCCATACAGAGATTATTATGTGTGGGCGCCTAAAGATTCAGTGGAGGCATTACAGCAGGAATCTACTGCAGGACCTGATACAGATAACATAAAAAAATGGCATGAAGTACCCGGTGATACGACCGGTGAATTATATTATGGATATTTTAACGGGCAAACTCCCGATTTAAATTTTGATAATCCTAAAGTGCGTCAGGAACTCTATGATGCGGCCAGATTCTGGTTAGAGGAAATTGGTGTAGATGGTTTTCGTTTAGATGCGGCAAAGCATATCTATCCAAACAACAGGGCACAGGACAATCATCTCATGTGGGAAGAATTTCGGACAGAAATTAAAAAAATAAAATCCGATGCATACTTAGTGGGAGAGGTGTGGGCAGACTCAAAGACGGTAGCGCCCTATCTTAAGGGCTTACCATCACTCTTTAATTTTGATCTGGGTGACTTGATAACCGCAGTTGTAAAATCAGAAAGCAACAGCATTAATATAGTTACAAAGTATAAAGAGATAAATGATTACTATAAAACCATCACCCCTGATTTTATTGACGCAACTTTTGTGAAGAACCATGATCAATTGCGCATACTTAGCGCGCTGGATGGAAATATAAATAAAGCCAAACTAGCAGCCGGCATATTATTCACCTTCCCCGGCACACCCTACATTTATCAAGGCGAAGAAATTGGTATGATTGGTTTGAAAGAAGATATGGATAGAGGCCAACGTGAATCTTTCATTTGGGCAGAAGGAAGTTCAGATTCGCTTCAGTCAAATTGGTATCCTGCTCGATTTAGTACGGATAAATCGGTAATACCATTTTCAAAACAAAAAGTTGATCCCACTTCTATTTACAATTATTATAAAAAGTTTATTGCCTACCGAAATTCAAACGCGGTGCTTACCTACGGAAGTATTGAAGAGGCACCTTTGTCTGTTCAGGAAGTAGTAAGTTTTATAAGGGTTTACAAAGGCGAGCAACGGTTGGTGTTGCATAATTTATCTGATGTGGAAGTTACCATTGCTTTGCCCACAAGTTTATCTAATTTTCAAAGTATTGAATTTGATTCAAGTGGTGAAGCAAAAATTAAAGTGGATGAAGTTAGAGTGCCGGCATTTACTTCAGTAGTAGTAAAATAAAATCTAAAATAAAGATATCTTTAATTCAATGAACAGCGGAAAGACAAGAGTAATAATTGAAAATGTTCAAGCTTTGGTTGATGGAGGTTTGTATCCAGCAAAGCGCACGGTTGGTGAACGCGTTGTTGTAACGGCCAATATTTTTGGTGATGGTCATGACCATATCCG
>JALOMN010000220.1 GCA_025455445.1 Cyclobacteriaceae bacterium | reverse complement strand
TTTTCGAAATAGTCAAACATCCACATGTCATGATTGCCTGTAAAAAAAAAGATGGGCATGCCGGCATCGCGCAGTTCGGCTAATTTGCCTTGCAGGCGAATAAATCCTTTGGGTATCGCTTTTCTGTATTCAAACCAAAAGTCAAAAATATCACCCAAGAGATAAATGGCTTGAGCATCAGCCGCGATGGTATCTAACCACTTCACAATTAGCTTTTCGCGTGCCAGGCTAGATGCGTAGTCGGGCACACCTAAATGGAAATCAGAGGCGAAGTATATTTTTTTTCCGGCAGTAAGTTGCACACGTTGTTCCATACATTGCAAATAACGATAAAAGGCACTCAATGAAAAAAGCCTCCCGCTTATTGCGAGAGGCTTTTTGTTATTTATATCAAATTAGTGACTATGCTTTTTCGGGAGTAACTTCAGGCTCAGTAGTTGCAGGCTCCACTTTTTTAGCTTCTTCTGTGGTGCCATTCTTACTTGCTTCCGTTTTACTATTATCGCCCTGCGTAAATTTTTCGTACGTAGTTTGATTAGCGAAAGGTCTCTTGCCCACCAGGCGCTCCAAGTCACTTTGGAACAGAATTTCCTTCTGTAATAATTCTTTCGCCAGTATCTCTAAATGATCGCGATGTTGAATTAATAATTGCTTGGTGCGATCATACGCTGTATCGATTATCTTCTTTACTTCTTTGTCTATCTTTTCAGCAGTTGCTTCAGAATAGGGTTTGTTGAATGTGTAATCAGCTTGTTTTGAATCAAAGAATGACATATTGCCGATTTCACTATTCATACCATACACCGTAACAATACTGTAAGCCATTTTGGTGATACGCTCCAGGTCACTCAATGCACCGGTAGAAATTTTTCCAAATACAATTTCTTCTGCGGCACGTCCACCAAATGTCATCGACATTTCATCGAGCAACTGCTCTGTCTGATAGAGAAATTGTTCTTTTGGTAAATATTGTGCGTAACCTAATGCAGCTACACCGCGAGGTACGATACTTACTTTCACGAGCGGGTCGGCATGTTCTAAAAACCATCCGGCTACGGCATGGCCTGCTTCGTGGTAGGCCACAATTTTCTTCTCTTCAGGCGAAATTATTTTTGTCTTTTTCTCAAGGCCACCAATCACACGGTCGATAGCATCCTGAAAATCCTGCATGTCAACCTCTGTCTTGTCCCTGCGGGCAGCAATCAATGCAGCTTCGTTACACACGTTGGCAATCTCGGCTCCGGCAAAACCTGGAGTTTGTGCCGCTAGTTTTTTCACATCAATTTCTTTTGAAAGCTTGATGGGTTTTAAATGCACTTTAAAAATTTGTTCACGACCGGCAATATCTGGTTTATCGATACTAATCTGACGATCGAAACGACCCGGACGCATCAAGGCTGTATCTAACACATCAGGTCTGTTGGTAGCTGCCAGAATGATAACGCCACTGTCGGTTGCAAAACCATCCATTTCAACCAATAACGAGTTGAGTGTATTTTCTCTTTCATCATTGGCACCCGGCATTTGCCCACGACCGCGTGAGCGACCGATGGCATCAATCTCATCAATAAATACGATACAGGGAGCCTTCTCTTTAGCTTGTTTAAACAAGTCGCGCACACGAGCTGCACCCACACCTACAAACATTTCTACAAAGTCAGAGCCTGAAAGTGAGAAGAAAGGTACGCCTGCTTCGCCCGCTACTGCTTTGGCTAATAAGGTTTTACCGGTTCCGGGAGGGCCCACCAATAATGCACCTTTGGGTATTTTTCCTCCCAGTTTGGTGAATTTCTGGGGTGACTTTAAAAAGTCAACAATCTCTTTCACTTCTTCTTTTGCTTCTTCCAAACCAGCCACATCGGCAAAGGTGATACGAACTTTATTTTCAGCATCAAACAATGCAGCTTTTGACTTTCCAATATTAAAGATCTGACCACCGGGGCCACCACCACCGGTCATTCTGCGCATAAGCATCCAGAATCCAAATACCAGCAATACTAGGAAACCAATGTTGAAGAACATGTTGGTATAATCCTGACGCTGCTCAACCTGAATGTCGATGCGTTGGTCGCGAGGAATATTTTTAGTCATCGTTTCGTATTGTTCATAGAACTTATCTATCGAACCGATTTTATATTTGTAGTGCGGCCCATTTGGTTTGATACCCAACGGACTATTTTTTTCTAATTCCTGAAGATATTTTGAATTTTGTAATGCTTCCGGTTTTAGGGTGATTTCAACCAGTTCTTCATTTTTTATCAAAATGATTTTCTTCACATCCCGAGCCTGAACCATGTTTTCAAAGCTTGTGCTTTGAATTTCGGTCAATTCACCACTTCGGTTTAACCAGCTGATACCTAATATTACGGCTACCAATGCCAGAATAATCCACATCTGGTAATTATTGCGGGGTACCTTAGGGGTAATAATTTTCTTTTGCTTATCGTTTTCTGCCATTCCTTTAAAAATTACACTTCATTAACGTCTCCTTATCTAATTAGTTCTTAATCGGCTATTTCAGTTATTTCTGCATCGCCCCATAAATTTTCCAGGGCGTAATACTTTCTGCGATCTTTTCTGAAAATGTGAGTGACTACGCTTATATAGTCGAGAATCATCCACTCTTTATTGTTTTTCCCTTCTGTATGCCAGGGTTTTTCTTTCATTGCCTTGAAAACCTCTTCATCTACTGAGTCGCTGATGGCTTCAAGTTGTTTGTCTGAATTGCCAGAGCAGAGTACAAAAAAATCGGCTACCGCATTTTTTACTTCTCTTAAATCCATCACCACAATGTCGGTGGCTTTCTTTTCCTGCATTCCTTTTACGATGACCTTACTTAGTTTTTCAGAATCGGCCACCTTCTTTTTTTTCGGCATTAACTATTAACAGTTTTTTAAATTGAACAATTTGCAAAGCTAACCAAATATACATTGTATAAAATCCCTGCCAATACCCTTTTCGTGGGTAAGAATCTGATTTATGTGCCAGAATGTCACTCAACCAACACGCTTGCTTACGAACTTTGTCAAAAGTCAGCGTTGGCAGAGGGTACAGTAATTATCACCCGCGATCAACAAAATGGCAAAGGCCAGCGAGGTAATACATGGTTTTCTGAGCCGGGTATGAATCTGACTTTCTCACTAATTCTTAAACCCACATTTTTAAGTCCACTTGAGCAGTTTACTCTAACCATGGCAATTTCGCTGGCGATTCACGATTTTCTTACCCAACTCGTTCACGGTGAAATTTTTATCAAATGGCCGAATGATATTTTACTGAACAATAAAAAAGTGTGCGGTATTTTGATCGAAAACACAATTTCCGGAAATACTTTACAACAAAGCATTGTGGGAATTGGTTTGAATGTTAATCAACTATCGTATTCACTGGATACTGCAACTTCTTTGAAATTAGTTTCTGGCATCGAATTTAATCTCTCTGATACGTTGTCGATGCTTTTACAAGCACTTGAACATCGGTATATGAAATTGCGAACAGGAAAAACCGATGAACTAAAAAGGGATTATTTGAGTGTGCTTTTTGGAATAGGTCAAATCCGCAACTTCAGCGATAAGCATGGCAAGTTTACAGGAGTTATTCAAGGTGTAAGTGGAGAAGGAAAGTTGCTGATAAACTGCGACAACGTAGTTAAATCATTTAGCCTTAAAGAAATTGCATTTCTTTGATCTGCTTCATCCTCGCCATTTAAATCACGCCTTTGCTTTCTGTCAGGCAAAATGAACAATCAATGTATTCGTGTAAAAGGATGCCGCAGGTTGCACTAACTTTCGGTTTGTTAATATCTACACTATGAGAAAATCTATACTTTATCTATTGAGTTTCCTGCTAATGATAGTTTCTGTATCGCATGCCCAGAAACCAGACATGGAAAAACTAAAAGGCATGAAGCCACGCAGCATCGGTCCGGCCGGAATGAGTGGACGTATTACAGCCATTGATGCCGTTGTTTCCAATCCCGATATTATCTATGCAGGTGCCGCTTCAGGTGGTGTGTGGAAAACTACCAGTGCGGGCATCAGTTGGGAACCCATCTTTGATAAGGAGGCTACACTTGCCATTGGGGCGATTGCCATACAGCAGGATAATCCTGCCGTGGTATGGGTAGGCACCGGTGAGGGTAACCCGCGCAATAGTTTAAATGGTGGTTATGGTCTTTATAAAACTCTGGATGGTGGAAAAACCTGGAAGTTGATGGGGTTGGAAAAGACGCGCCATATTCATCGTATCGTAATCGATCCTAAAAATCCCAATACAGTGTATGTGGGTGCAATAGGTTCGCCATGGGGTGAGCATCCTGAACGTGGTGTTTATAAAACAACTGACGGAGGGACTACCTGGAAACGCATTCTTTTTGTAGATGAAAAAACCGGATGTGCGGATTTAGTGATGGACCCTTCCAATCCAAATAAATTATTTGCTTCCATGTGGCAACATCGCAGACAGCCCTGGACATTTAATTCTGGTGGTCCG
>JALOMN010000219.1 GCA_025455445.1 Cyclobacteriaceae bacterium | reverse complement strand
GCCATTCAACTGTTCCAGAAATTCAAATCCGTTTAGTATGGGCATATTTAAATCGAGAAAAATCAGCCCGGCTGAATTTATGTCGGCTTTTGCATGCTCTCTGTTAAAGGCCTCCAGTGCCTTGGTGGGTGAATTAAAAGTGATTATCTGACTGGCAAAAGAAGACAACTCGATATACCTTTTCTGAATAAAAATATCAATCTCATTGTCATCAATGAGAAAGACTGTTTCAAATGACTTATTGGTTCCCATATTGCATTTGGGTTCAATATCTTGTAAAAAATCATGGTTAAACTACTCTTTTACCTGATTTCAGCAAAATAAAAGGTTAAACGGTTTTAACAGAAGGGAAAAATGTGCTAAAATTGAACGCTAAACTTAATAACCCATGAAATTTACTCGTCTAAGTATCTATTTATTTGCATTAGTAGCCACTTTCACCCTATGGTCATGCGGTGGCTCTAAAGAAGATAAGAGCCAAAATTCTGAAGAATTTGGAAAAGCAGAAGAATCCCTGAAGGAACAGGTGCAGGAAGTAGTGAATAATCTACCCTCTCCTTCTGAAATCCCTTACATACTTCAAAACACCGGTGCTGATTTTAATCAGTCACTGATTAACGACAAAAAGAAAGTAGACAAATACAGCACCAGCAAAGATAAGGCTGCTCTTAACCTGGGAATTTACACTACTGATATTGGCTATTTAAGTTCCTATGAGAAGACTCAGGATGCCATTGATTACCTCAATGCTGCTAAAAGACTTGCAGACTACTTGGGCGTAGTGGGTACTTTTGATATGGAAGTACTGCAACGTTTTGAAAAGAATATTGCTAATAAAGATTCATTGGCGCGCATTCTGGATATGGCTGTGCATCGCACTGACAATTATCTGAAAGATGACAGCCGCAATAAATTAGCTGCGCTATTATTAACAGGAAGTTTTGTAGAAGGACTTTACATCTCTACCGGTGTGATTAAAACCTATCCAAAAGACATGCTTCCAGACGATGCCCGCAACCTCATCCTTACTCCGCTTATGAAAGTGGTATTGGAACAGGAAAGATCAGTAGATGAACTGGTGAATATGCTAGGCACAGTAGAACAAACCGAACCAATTATTTCACTCATGAATGATTTAACTGCTTTGCAGTCAAATTATAAGGCTCTAAATATTTCAGAGCAAATTCAAAATAATAAATCAAGCCTGGTGCTCTCTGACAAAAATCTTTTGGAGATTACCAGAATAGTTGAAAAAATGAGGAAGTCTATCGTAGAATAAATTTCAACGGTTTTCCAACTTAAATGGGGATTGATAACATATCAATCCCTTTTTTATTTAATGCAGCCGGACTCTTTATTATATTTATTGAACTAACGAGGTAACTATGAGCGAACCTATTTTAAATGCCATCATGCGTTTATTTGCCC
The DNA here is from genome assembly GCA_025455445.1 of Cyclobacteriaceae bacterium. Classification (GTDB taxonomy): domain Bacteria; phylum Bacteroidota; class Bacteroidia; order Cytophagales; family Cyclobacteriaceae; genus ELB16-189. The sequence continues at coordinate 3,065 of JALOMN010000219.1, read as the reverse complement.
TGGTGGCAAAAGAAGATATGATCACAAAACAAGAACGTGAGCATATCAAGGTATTTCTTTCAGACCATCTCAGTAAAAAAATAACAGAGGATAAATTACGGCTCTTCGATGAATACGCCATTGAAGTATCAGAAAAATTAACCCCCGGAAAGGATAAAGAGATTATCTCACAAATTTGTCAATCGATTAATAAAGAAGTTGCCCAGAAACAAAAACACGTAGTGCTGCTGGAGTTAATGAGCGTGATACTGGCAGACGGAAACATCTCTTCACGCGAACGTGATTTGGCAAAAGTAATTTGCAGCGAATTAAATATCGCTGAAGAAGATTTAGCCCTTATAGAAAAATATGTAGCTGCCAACACACTGGAAGATGCAGATGACGAATCAATATTGATCATTAACTCTTCAATATCAGCTCAGGCTCATAGCAAGCATATCATGCGCAAAGATCTTGATGGGTTTATTGCCATCTTATATCTTACTAATGCTGATTTATATTTCTTCAAATATGTGGGGCATACCGATGTGTATCTTAATGGCGTACCACAAAAATCAGGAAATATTAATGTGTTGGCCATCGGAAGCACTGTACGCTGGGAAGCTGCTGATTCGGTATACTTTGGTGAAATCCTCAGTCAATTTAAAAAACTAAATAACACCACCAGAACGAGTTTTGAAGCCTTCAACATCTCTTACCAATTTAAAAATGGTGCCCTCGGATTACGCGAAGTAACAGTAGTTGAAGAATCGGGTAATCTGGTAGCACTGATGGGTGCCAGTGGCGCAGGCAAATCTACCTTGTTACATGTATTAAATGGAACTGAAAAACCATCTGCTGGCAAAGTGCTAATCAATGGAATCGACATCTATGAAAACCCAGAAAAAATAGAAGGTGTAATTGGTTTTGTGCCTCAGGATGATCTATTGATTGAAGATTTAACCGTTTATCAGAATCTATATTTTGCTGCTAAACTTTGTTTTAGCCATCTCAGTGAAAATGAAATTGATGTGTTGGTAACAAAGACACTCTCTGATCTTGGACTTCTTGAAACTAAAGATCTTACCGTAGGCTCACCGTTAAGAAAAACGATCAGCGGAGGACAACGCAAACGGCTCAACATTGGTCTTGAATTGTTACGCGAACCAGCCGTGCTATTTGTTGACGAACCCACTTCCGGACTTTCATCGAGAGATTCTGAAAATATCATTGATTTATTAAAAGAACTTTCGCTGAAGGGAAAATTGATCTTTACTGTAATTCACCAACCCTCCTCCGACATCTTTAAGATGTTCGACAAGCTCGTAATACTTGACACCGGAGGCTATCAGATATACTATGGAAATCCGGTAGATGCCATTACTTATTTTAAGAAAAATATCAATATGGTGAATAGCGACCAAGGTGAATGTCATGTATGTGGCAATGTAAACCCTGAGCAGATATTCAATATTATTGAAACCAAGGTTATTAATGAGTATGGCAACTTTACAGACGAGCGTAAATTTTCACCTGACCAGTGGAATCAATTATATAAAGAGAAAATAAAAATCAGTAATGTAGAAACCTCCAATGAAGCTCCGGAATCTACCTTGCGCATTCCTAAACGCATCAAGCAGTTTATCATTTTCAGCAGACGCGATATCTTATCCAAACTCCATAACAAACAATATCTACTCATAAATTTTCTCGAAGCGCCACTGCTTGCATTTATTTTAGCATTTATCGTTCGTTATTATAATACAGACGACCAGGTAGATGTTGGATATATCTTCAGTAAAAATCTTAACATGCCAGCCTATCTTTTCATGAGTGTGATTGTCGCACTCTTTATGGGGCTGACCGTAAGTGCGGAAGAAATAATACGTGATAAAAAAATTCTTAAGCGCGAAAAATTCCTGCACTTAAATCGCAGTAGTTATATCTTTTCGAAAATCTGTATTATGATAGCCATCTCTGCAATTCAGACTGCGCTATTTGTGGCCGTAGGAAACTTTATACTGGATATTAAAGGAATGTTTTTGATATACTGGGGCATACTCTTCACTACTTCCTGTTTTGCTAACCTTTTAGGTCTCAATATCTCTTCTGCCTTTAATTCAGCTGTTACAATCTATATTCTAATACCCATTCTACTCATACCTCAACTGATTTTAAGTGGAGTAGTTGTGAAGTTTGATAAATTAAACCCGCTGATAGGAAATTCTGCTACGGTGCCAATAGTGGGTGATATCATGGCCTCAAGATGGGCCTTTGAAGCCAGCATGGTAGCGCAGTATAAGGACAATGCCTATGGTAAAGAGTTTTATGAACTAGATAAAATTATGTCTAATTCAGATTATCAACGAATTTACTACATACCCACACTGGAAACAAAACTTGATTTTGTAAATCTTAACTATTTGGATCAGAATGAAGTAATCCGGCAAAAAGTAAAAGAAGAATTTGAAGTTTTACGAAATGAAATTTCTGAAGAACTTCGGTTTGTGGGGAAGAGTGATTTTAGTTCTATTGCCTCACTAAATATCGAAAAATACAATCCTGAAGTGTATAAGGAAACAAAACTATTCTTCGAAACACTCAAGCGCTTTTACTCACTTCGTTATAATAAAGCAGACAAAGAAAAAGACAATAAAGTGTTGAATATGACCAACACAGCCGAAAAAGAAAGAGCATTTGAAAACTTCAAAAACTCACATTATAACGAAGCAATCGCAGACGCAGTAAAAAACATCACAGAAACAAATAGAATAATTGAACTGGATGGAAAACTAATACAGAAGATATATCCCATTTATAAGGATCCCGATCCTTCACACATGGTAGATTTTGATGCGCAGTTTTATATGCCAGCGAAACATTTTCTGAATCGTAATATGGATACCCTGTATTTTAACCTGGGCGTGATATGGACAATGACATTTCTCCTGGCAATTACACTATACTTTGAACTACTGAGAAAATTAATTGATGGCCTGAGTAATATCGGGAATCCAATTCCTAAGCGAATGTGAGTAAAGTATGTTTTTCATTTTATCCAAGATTCTCGGGTATCTCGCACGACC
>JALOMN010000218.1 GCA_025455445.1 Cyclobacteriaceae bacterium | reverse complement strand
CTTGTCTCCCTTTTGTAGAATTACGAATGATTGATCAGCAGCCTTAATAACTGACAGGGATTTTAGATTGTTAATGAACTCTGGATTTTTATCAAGCTCAGCCATCTTTTTTTTACCCTCGTCATTCATCTCCAGTACGATATACTCCGAATTTGGATTCTTCTCTTTAAGTTTTGCGAGTTCCAATTCAACTTCGGGAGGTAAAATGGTAGCGGCACTAGAGTTATCGGTTATCGTTTGAATATCCTGCATAACCTGATCCTGGCATGCTACCACCAAAAAGACCAAAAGGATTCCAATTGAGGCAGTAATAACTTTCCATTGTTTTATTTTCTTTCTAACAGTTTTCATCATTTGAATTCGTTTTAAGGTGAATGAATTGGTAAAGTGATTGGCGAGGGGGTAACCATTTGATTGTAATGCAACTTTCGCCAGCAAGCTGCAGTACGCGTTCACGTCACGACCTTCCACCGAGTGCGCATCGGCTTCAAACTCATGAACCTGAACCAGTGAATTTCTATACAGATGAATAATGGGATTGTACCAAAATAAAATACCCATCACATTTATGCATACAATATCGATTGAGTGATATTTTTGAACGTGCACTTCTTCGTGAATTAAGACTTCTTTCTTTTCCTCTTCACTTAATTCATTTGCCATGCCTAAAAAAATGAAATGAAAAAATGAAAATGAACCATGAATTTTTTCTGATTCCGCCACCTGGTAATTTTTCCAATAATATTTTTTTGAAGAGCGGAATAACCTGACCAGTGAAACAATTCGAATTAAAAAAAGTATTATGAAAAAAATTATTCCAGCATAATAAATATATGAAATCCATTGCCAGAGCGATGTCTGTGGAATGGTTTGTGCATAAGCCGGGTTTGCATAAACGGTAATCTCGGGAAGCCATACTACCGCGGGTGTATTGCTGAGTGAGGGAATAACTTGTGCCCCATTATTTGGAATGCTAATCAATGGAAAAAGGAGGGATGCCACTAAACTTCCCAACAGATATGCCCGCTTGAAACTGAATTGATTTTCTTTGCGGAACAGCACCCAATAGCATGCATAAAAGAACACCAGTACCAGGTTTGCTTCAATGAAGTAGTTGAGCATCTCGTTCATGGCTTTTTGGTTTTAAGTTCTTCCAGTTGTTTCATTAATAAGTCAATGTCTTGCACATCCAGTTTGTTTTCCTTGGCGAAGAAGGAAACGAGGTTTTGGACAGATCCATTGAAATAGCCTTTCACCAGATTGTTCAGGTAAAAGCGAGTATATTTTTCTTTGGCGATTAAGGGAAAGTATTCGTGAGTTTTGCCGTAGGCTTTGTAGCCAACAAATCCTTTCTTTTCAAGTATTCGCACGATGGTTGAAACAGTGTTGTAAGCAGGTTTTGGTTCAGGCATTTGTTCCACTATGTCCTTTACAAATCCTTTCTGCAGTTTCCACAAAATCTGCATAATCTGGTCTTCCGCTCTGGTGAGTTCTTTCATTTAACTATTGATTACGTTATAAAACTAAACATTTAGTTATAACAACTCCAAAAAGATTTTAAGAATTTTTTTTTAAGAAGACCTTATTGGAGTCTATTTCGAAGGATTAACAGGGAGGCTCCTTGTGCATTCCAATCGTTAAAAATGGAATCAGGTACGAGTGGTTTGAAATTTAAAGCTCCTAAAAGCAGGTCTTTGTCGCCATCATTGTCAATGTCACTGGCATCCATAACAAGCCAACGGCCACTATTGGCAAGAGATGTTGTAAATGGTTTAAATTCTTTTCCGGTGTTTTCAAAGTAGAGGAAACTGTTGCGGGGTTCTTTGGTGAAGTCAGGGAAGAAAGTGATTGCAGCGATATCCGTATCGCCATCACCGTCAAAATCAGCAGCTTTTACTTCAGAGGCTCCGTGCATCGGATAGAACCAGCTTTGTGAAAAATTATTCTTACCATCATTTAAAAAGACACGCACACCGTGATACGGTTTTAGAATAATGGAGAAGTCTGCATTGTCACCCTGAGTGGTAACAAAATCAAAGTGCCCGTCATGGTTGAAGTCGGCAATGTCAAAGTCGCTGGAGCCATACACAGATGGGAATCGAACTAAATTTGAAGGCTTGAATTTGAAATCACCTTCGTTGGTAAATAACATTACCTTTTCATCAGCTTGCGCAAGTAATGCAACGATGTCGGGTTTTCCGTCACCAGTAAAATCGCGCACAAATACTTTACGTGTGCCTGGTTGTGCGTTCAGAATTCGTTTTTTAAATCGTTGATTCCCCTGGTTTTCATACACCAGCAATGCACCTGTAATATTGCCAAATGCGCAGATGATATAATCATCCAAACCATCTGCATTTAGGTCAGCCTTCTCAAAATGCACAGGGCGTTTCAACGAGTCGATAAGCAAATTCATTTTCCTGTTCTTATAATCAACCTGCACCAATGTGCCCGCAGGTTGATCATTCGGGTCCATAATACCCATTAACAATACTTCAATAATTCCATCCTTATCAGTTTTTATATGCGAGGGTGCGCTGTAAGTATATATCGAATCAAGTACTTCAAATTGATTGGTTAGCTGATATAACCAACCGGTGCGTGTGCCCACATACACCCTGCTGCTTTTGGTATCGGCATGGAGCAAGGTAATAAGTGGCTGTTCATTTTTATTTAACCTGAATTTGCTGGTTTCGAATTGAGTAGTTTCTTCAAGTTTTTCGTTGGGTTGTGTGCTTAGTGATTCAGGCGCATTTTTCACGTAATAACTCTTGATACTTTTCCATTCATCTTCTTTAATCACCGGGGCAGGCGGGATTGTACTTAAGAAAGTAAGAATGTCTTTCACGGGCACATCGCTTTGATAATCGAACGTGTTCAACCCAAGTTGCAATCCCATGCGCGGAAGCACAGAATTCATCCAGGTTTTTTTATCAAGCAATCCGGGTTCGGGAAACAAATGACAACTGCTGCAATATTGTTTGGCAAGTCGAACTTCACGCTCTTCAGTATTTTCGCATGAAGCAAACACCGATAAAAAGATAATTACATATAGCGAGTAGAATAACCAACGCGATAATTTATTCATGAGTGATTAATAGCTGGTGAGGCAATACGCAATAATATTGGCGCCCATTTGCAGTGCCTGCTGTCTCTTTTCTTCCGGATCGTTGTGTATGCGTTTATCTTCCCAGCCGTTGCCGAGGTCGCATTCAAAACTATAGAACAGCACTAATCTGCCTTCATAGAATAATCCAAAACCCTGTGCCTGTTTACCATCGTGTTCATGAATCTTTGGTAGCCCATTGGTAAATTTAAACTTCTGCTGATAGATGGGATGGTTGAAAGGAACTTCCACCAGTTCAAGTTCAGGAAATACCTTCTTGAGTTCGATGCGTATAAATTTATCCATTCCGTAATTGTCATCTACATGAAGAAAACCTCCTCCGATTAAATAGTTTCGCAGGTTCTGGGCTTCTTCTAAAGAAAAGACCACATTGCCATGTCCCGTCATGTAGATATAGGGATAGTCGAAAATACCCGGGCTTCCCACTTCCGCAACTTCTTCTTCAGGAGATAGATTCATGCCGAGTTCTTTATTACAGAATGCAATCAGGTTGGGAAGGGCAGTTTTATTGGCATACCAGTCGCCACCGCCATTGTATTTTAGTTTTGCGATTTTCAAGCCTTTCTGGCTATATCCTGAAACGGACCCTATTAAAAGAATCAACAGTATGCAAACGCCTCTCATTTTCTTATTCTTATCAGGCTACCAAGATATTCAGTTTGAATGGAGGCATCAAATCATTATTACAGGAAGTAAAAAAATAAATGGGTCACCCTTTAAACCTTTGTATGATTTATGCTTCTAAGGGACGTAATTAACGAATACACTAACCATGAAAACAACACACTCAATTATTACGAAAGGTTTTATCGCGCTGACGATGGGCGCAATGGTCTTTTTGTCGTCTTGCGAAGACAATGAATTTACGCTGAATTCTAATGATTCAGATAATGTAGAAGAAGAGGCAGTCACTGAAAGTTATTTTGAAGATGTAGACGACATGTCTACCATGGCAATTGCAGCCGATGAATCAACATTTAGTGGTTCACGGATATCTGCTTCCGGACGTCAAGGTGTGAAGCCGAATGACACACGTTTCGAATGCGCCACCGTAACGTTTGAGTTTGCGGATGACAATTCGATGTTGGTTCCCCACGGATTTATTACCATCAACTTTGGTGAAGGCTGCACTGATCCACGAGGTAATGTGCGCAAAGGTATTATTAAAGTAGAATTTAAGGGCATCAGATTCTTACCAGGTTCTCAGATAATCACCACACTGCAGAATTACGTAATCAATGGTGTTGCATTGGAAGGAACGCGCACCGTAACAAACACTTCTGCCAGCCTGGAGAGCAATCCTAAGTTTACCATCACAGTAACTGGTGGCAAAGCAACCTGGTCGAATGGCGATGTAGCAACCCGCGAAATCAATCGCAC
>JALOMN010000217.1 GCA_025455445.1 Cyclobacteriaceae bacterium | reverse complement strand
ATATAGCGATCGTCCTGATTTTTCGGGTATGCCTACTTTATCAATGGATACCGTCATGAAAATTTCGCGTGAAGGTTTGAAATATGGTTTTCAGGTTTGTTCGCATGCGATAGGCGATCGTGCCAATAAAGAAATTCTAGATCGGTATGAAATTGCATTCAGCGAAAATTCGCAAAAGGCAACTAATCATCGGTATCGTATTGAACATGCACAGCATCTGCACCCGAATGATATACCACGTTTTGCTAAGTTGGGAGTTATACCTGCCATGCAAGCCATTCACCTATCATCAGATCGCGCATGGGCTATTGACAGATTGGGTGAAAAGAGAATAAAGGAAGGTGCTTACATGTGGCAGACACTCTTAAAATCAGGAGCCCATATTGTGAACGGAACGGATGTACCTGTAGAACCTATCAACCCGATTGCTTCTTTTTATGCATCTGTTACGAGGCAATCACTGCAAGGTCAGCCTGAAGGAGGATATGAGCCAGAAGAAAAAATGACGCGCCAACAGGCATTATATTCTTATACACTGGATGCAGCCTATGGTGCTTTTGAAGAAAAAATTAAAGGGTCGATTGCAGTTGGCAAACTGGCTGACTTTACGGTATTCACAAAGGATATTATGACTGTGCCCGATAACGAAATCTTGTCTACCGAAGTAAGTATGACCATAGTAGGAGGGAAACTCCTCTATGAAAGGAAATAAAAAAAGCCCCGATTTATCGGGGCTTTTTTTATTTCGTTACTTCACGAATTTGTGTGCTCTTTCAAAAAGCAATTTTCTGTCAGTTGTGATGGAGGGGTCTGAATATATTCTTGAAGACAATTCAGCCACTACACCTTTCTTATATCCTAACTTTTCGGCTATTGCTTCACAAAATGCGATTTCACTTTTGAATACCTGGCCATCACTTTTCATGATTTGAATAAGATGATAGAGATTTTCAAATTTCTGCTCTTCAGTAAACCTACTCAGGTCTCCGATTGGAGAGGGTTGTTTGAGCATGCGATCAACTTCATCTTTTGAAAGGCCATTGGCCTTACCAATCAAATGAATCACCTTAGCTTCTTTTTCGCCTACGCTTTTGTCGCTGGTCGCCAGGTTGATTAGTACATTGAGTTGTTCCTTAATCATATTCAATTGCTATTTTTGAACAAAAATAAGCTTTTAACCTTTAGAAAATATATAGATTCGTTGGATATTTCTTACATACGAAATAAAATACCGAGGTAGTAAGAAACAGATGCAACCTTGTTTTATGAGGTAAGTCTTTGACACAAATAATGCAGATATGAAAAAGTTGATTGGTATTATAGTTTTGATAAGTGTTGTTTTTCTTTCCTATGCTCAACAGAGCGAGGTTAGATCATTAACTAGCTTTAAAGGTGTGAGAGCAGGTGAGGCTATCGATGTGTATCTTAAGAAGGGTGACAAAGAATCAGTGCGGTTGGTAGTAACTGGTGCTGAATTATCGGATGTGCTTACTGAAGTATCAGGAAGTAATTTAAGGATATATATGAAATCAGGTAGTTATCGTAATCGCACTGTGAAAGCATATGTTACCTATGTTACGCTAGAGAAAATTTCCGCAAGTTCAGCCGGTAATTTCTTTTCTGATGGTGAAATAAAAACTAAAATCATGGATATAAGTGCATCAAGTGCTGCATCCGTGGAGCTCAAACTCGTGGCGGAATCCGTTTCTATTGATGTATCGAGTGCGGGTGATGTGGTGTTGGAAGGAAGATCCAAAGAGTTAGAAGTGGATGTAAGCAGCGGAGGAGAAGTGGATGCGTATAGTTTTGAAAGTGAACAAGTAGAGGTTTCGGTAAGTAGCGGGGGCAGTGCGAAAGTCAATGTAACCACTCAATTGAATGCCAGCGCCAGTAGTGGAGGCACTATCAGATATCGCGGTAATCCAGCACGCACCAATAGTAACGCCAGCAGCGGAGGCTCAATAAAGAAGGCAAATTAATTCGCTTTTCTCCAGTTCCTCTTTGAAGTAGTGGCATGCATCCTTCTTTCTGAAGGAGAGAAGTTAGATTCCTGGCGGTTTAATTCAAGATTTATTTGGGCCAATTTAAAGTTTCTCAGGTATGAGCTGCCAGAATTGTGGCTCATCATGAGTGCTATTCTTAACAACGAATTGTTCATAGGGAAGCTATTTTAGGGATTAGACGAAAAAATGATGCAATTAGTTTACATCAAGCCTTAAATGAAGTGGCGGAATATTTTGGTTGATGGATTTTTAACCAGGAATTAGAAGTTCAAAATATACCCTAACGTTTATTAGTTTTTAATTACATCGTTCTTTTTGATATTATTTTTAACCCTGCTCAGATAAAAAAATAATAATTATTTAAAAGATTGGTTCATTTTAAATCGTACTCATTAAAAATACTATAATTTTGCTGCCATCTGTAAAAAACAACCACTATGGCACAATTGAGATTTGAAGCATTAAAAAAGCTAAATGAACGATCCAGAGTCCAGGCAGAACCTTCTTCTCCAAACATTTCAAAATTTTATGGAGAATATGTTTTCGGCATGGAGCAAATGCGGGCAACACTGGCCCCCGCTGTGTTTAAAAAAGTTAGTCAGGCCATAAAAAATCATGAGAAGATTGATGAGGCTACTGCCGATGCCGTTGCATCTGCTGCCAAATCCTGGGCTATCGCCAAAGGAGCCACACACTTCACACATTGGTTTCAGCCTATGACTGGCGGAACTGCTGAAAAGCATGATTCTTTTTTTGATGCACTATCCGGCATTGAAAAGTTTAAGGGAAGTGAGTTGGTTCAGCAAGAACCAGATGCATCTTCATTTCCCAGTGGCGGCATTCGCAGTACCTTCGAAGCAAGGGGATATACTGCATGGGATCCCACTTCTCCCATGTTTTTATATGGCAAGACGTTAAGTATCCCTACCGTATTTGTTTCCTATACAGGTGAAACGCTGGATACCAAATCACCTTTACTAAAAGCATTAAAAGCTGTTGACCTGGCAGCTACCCAGGTTTGTCAGTTATTTGATAAAGACATACAGCATGTGGTGGCTTCATTGGGTTCTGAACAGGAATATTTCGTGGTGGATAAAGCTTTATTCAATGCACGCCCTGACCTGGTGATGGCCGGACGCACCGTGTTTGGTCATGCCCCTGCCCGCGGCCAGCAAATGGAAGATCATTATTTTGGAACAATTCCCGGCCGTGTATATGACTTCATGCGCGATTTTGAAATTGAATGCTGGAAACTGGGAATTCCTGTTCGCACGCGCCACAATGAAGTAGCACCTAGTCAATTTGAAGTAGCTCCGCTATTTGAAGAGGTAAACGTTGCCAATGATCACAACCAGCTTTTAATGGATGTAATGAGCCGTGTAGGTGAAAAGCATGAGTTGAAAATTCTTTTTCATGAGAAGCCTTTTGCAGGGTTGAATGGAAGTGGAAAACATAATAACTGGTCATTGATTACCGATACCGGTGTTAACTTGTATGCTCCCTCAAGTTCAGCAAGAGATAACTTACTCTTTTTAACATTCTTTGTTACCACCATCAAAGCAGTGCATGAACATGCTGACTTATTAAGAGCCAGCATAGCAACACCGGGCAACGACTTCCGTCTTGGTGCGAATGAGGCTCCTCCTGCAATCATGTCTGTATTCATAGGCTCACAAATGTCGGCTGTACTGGATGAACTTGAGAGCAAGGGTAATGTGAAGATTGAGAAAGGCGACAACATGTATATGAAATTAGGTATCGATCAGATTCCTGAAATCATTCTGGATGCTACCGATCGCAACCGAACTTCACCTTTTGCCTTTACAGGTAACAAGTTTGAATTCCGGGCAGTAGGAGGAAGCGACAACTGTGCAACTCCGATGGCAGCGCTTAATTTAATTGTAGCAGATCAACTCAATCATTTCTATGAGGCGGTAACCAAACAAATAGAAAAAGGAGAAGAGAAGAGAATGGCTATCGTGAATGTATTGCGTCAATACATTAAGGAATCAAAAAGCATTCGCTTTGAAGGTGATGGATATTCTGACGAATGGGTAAAAGAAGCTGCTAAGCGCGGATTGAATAATATCAAGAATATGCCTCGCGCTATTGAAGGCTACGTTTCAAAGAAGTCACTGGCGTTGTTTGAAAAACATGGTGTGATGAGCCACAAAGAAGTGGAAGCACGTAATGAAATTAAACTTGAAAGCTATATTAAACGTGTGCAGATTGAGGCACGTGTAATTGGCGACCTGGCGATGAATCATATCATACCTACGGCAATCGCGTATCAGAATAAGTTGATAACCAATGCCAATGGTTTGAAAGGCCTTGGTTTAGATAACAGTGCCGTACTTCAGACAATTAAAGATATCTCTGGTCATATTGAAATAATTAAGTCCAATGTGCGTGAGATGATAGAAGAGCGCAAGCGAATCAACAAAATAGGTGATACGCATAAACGTGCCAACGCGTATTGCGATGATATTAAGGAGAAATACTTTGATAAAATC
>JALOMN010000216.1 GCA_025455445.1 Cyclobacteriaceae bacterium | reverse complement strand
CACCCACTCCATCATGCAAATCTTTGGCAATGCGCGTGCGCTCTTCTTCGCGTGCCTCCGTCATAGTGCGATAGCGCTCAAACTCCTGTCGCTCTGTCATCGCCTGTAACTCTGCCTGAGCCCGCATTTTTTCCTGTTCGTCCATTCTATTTTTATACCCCAGGCCGAGCGTAAAAGCTGTTAACTCACCCAACACACCAATTTGAAAATACGTAATAGGTGTTTCAAATGGATTGGGAAGTGAACTAATAAGCGAGGGATTTATGGAAAAAATCATCGCACATATTCCCAGAATAGCTAGAATAAATCCGCCTACTACCAGGTACCAACCCAGCGGGCTTTTAGATTTTATAATCAGATAAATCGCACTGAATGTAACCACCACCAAAACTAATCGCAGCACATTCCAGGAGAATTCTTTGAGATCAACAAATTGCGGAAAGTAAAACAAAATGGAATCGTACATAATATAAACTACCAAACCATACATCGCGAATGTAAAGAGCTTATCCAACCTTGGCATTACTTTGCGGGTATTCAAAAAACTTTTAAAAAACAGGAAGTACATGATGTAGGCAAATACCTGCAACTGGTTGTTTAGCCAACCTCCATACCATTCGCTATAAAAAATAGATTCAATACCGATGGCGCTTGCGAGCTTTAAGCCAAAATAGATCAGAAAGAAAAAAATATAGAGCGCATAATAAAAATACTCCATCGTTCTAATCTGCACATATTTTAAAATGATGTACACAAACATCATCACCAACATGCCGCAGATAAACCATTGAAAGGCAACTCCTCTGCTTAACAAAGCCTGCTGGTAAATAAAAAATTCTCGAATCCTCGCTTGCGGAGCCATCCATAAATACACATATGCTTGATTGTAGAATGGAAATTTCAAATGAATGATCAACTCTTCTTCTTGTGCCGGCAAAATGGTAAACTTCGCTACATACGCTGACTGCACATAGCGCTGATTCTCCAACACCAGCGGCAATTCTTCAAACTGATCTCCCGACTTTTGATAACACTGAAAATCTTTTTGAGGAGCTCCTAAAATAAAATAATGCAAAGTATCTGCGGTGTCATTTTTTAATCGAATCTTATAATAATGCGGAAATGCAGCAACCATGCGCGAAACAGGTTCATTTAAATAGTTAGCAGCAGGTTTCTTAAAAGCTACAGAATTCAGATTTGCCGGTAGTAAAGATTTTGTGCTGTCGATATAAACAACCACATAGGCATCCAACACATCAAAGCCCGACCATTTGGATAGCTGGATAACAGGTATGCTATCCTGGGCCATTGCAGTCAATGACATGCAGACACCAAGAGCACAAGTAAAAAAAGCTTTCATCATCTTTTGAAAGTTAATCAAAGGAGTAAATGAATGCTAATCGTACAATCACTAAATTATTAATGCAATTCCAATCCTGACAATTGAGATCTCAGCTCTTTAAATCATTAAAAATTAAATCCGATATTCAGAAACCACCGGATTTTATCTATCTGTGAGTCGTTGGAAACAGTAACTGAAATAGGACCCAGCAACGACATATAAGCAGCGGTTACACCATAACCGAATTGATAAAATGCTTTGTCATCACTTTCCGATGAAAAATTAAATTCACCCAATGATTGCCAGAAGTCTGACGAGTCATAGCCCGCGGCCAGAATATTCACTGATGGTATCACATAAATATTTTTTGAGGGTGTCCATTGCAGGTTAGCCCCGGCAATCATCACCTGGGGCACGGCAAGTTCAGCTTCTTTCAAGCCGGTAAACGTAAAACTGTTTGCTCTTGGTCTGTGAATCTGACCACCCACAGAAATAAAGTCGCCCGCACCTAACCCATAGGCAGAAACCCGATCGTTCATCGAAGAAATATTCTGTGTAAAGCCAAGCTGACCTTTCAGTTGTACCGTAAGTTTTTTACTGGTGGGGATGTTGCGTTGCACACGCAGGTTAAATCTCAGGTAATTCTGAAGGTTACTCTTTACTGTATAGTCGATTACCGTATCGGGAGTGTTAATATAAATTTGTGCTGACACAGGATTTCCAAAATTTGTTGCCACCTCTGCTTTCAACCATGTGCCACTGGTTGGAAAGTAAACTTTATCAGTGGTATTGATATGATAGTGCACCTTTGCTGCCAGGTTGCTTAAATTATACTTGATCAGTTCAACTGCATCCGGATTGGTTTCAGCCAGAAGGCACCGAAGCCCCAATAACTTGTTTGACTTAATGAATAATTCAGATTTGTGACCGCTGAAAAATGCTTATTGATGATATCCGGAACCGGGGTACCATCTACAAACGTATTAAGTTCTACATTTTCGGCATACAACTCGGTTTGATGCCACCAATGAGATTTCTTGCCGAGATAATAAAAATAATTTATCCGGGCACGCGGAGTTTCTGCCAGATCAATAGTCGTTAAAAAACGAGAAGAAGGTAAAAATAAATTGCGCTTGGTAAAATTAAGAATGATGCCTGCCCCGCGGTCGGTATCATAATGCATAGCGAATTTCACCGCATTGGAAGGTTTTTCAATAGCCCTTAGCGTTAAGGTAGACTGAATGGTATCACCTTCAATCGTATAATTTATTTTATCAAATAAGCGGGTGCCTAACAGCTTATGCACACTGGTGCCAATCTGTTCACGACTTACTATATCGCCCGGTTTCCAACCAAATTTCTCCAACACAAAATCCTGATTGTCTGAACTCACCCCATCAACTTTGATTGCTTCGAGTTTATACTTGTCCTGTTGAAGTTTAATATGTTTCACCTTTCGCACCGGATAAGCTTTCATGTCGCGTGCAAGGCTTACCAATTCATCCATCACTTCCTTGACTGCGGTATTTCCGCTTTGCATGATGGAAGCACCTTGCTCAAAATCCATGGTAGAATATTTCAGATGCTTCACCACATCTACGAAAATATCGCTCTTATCCTTTTCCTGCTGATAACTTATATTACCTGACAAGAAAGTTGTTTGCACTAGCATTGAGGCGGCCGAAGTAATTTCTTCTTCTTTTAATAGTCCGCCACCTACATCCACTGCGATGATATAATCGGCACCCATTTCACGACAATATGTAACCGGCAAATTCATATACACACCACCATCTACTAATAACCGGCCATCAATTCGCACGGGTGAAAATACTGTAGGAATAGACATACTGGCGCGCACCGAAGCAGCTAAACTTCCCTTACGCAAAATTACAGGCTCACCTTTTACGATATCAGCCGCCACACACAAAAAGGGTGTGGGTAATTTATTAAAATCAGAAACGGTATTGACAGGGAAAAATAAATCTGCGAGCAACTCTTCAATCTTCTGCCCTTCCACTACACCCAATGGTAACTTAGGCGTCAATCCATTCAATGGCAATTCATAAATGTAGCGGCCGAATTCATCTCTTTCTTCAATATTTATTTCATTGAATGAAACTGAATTTGAAAACATGTCGGCCCAGTGAATTGACTTTGTGATAGAATCAATCTGATGACCGGTATAACCGGAGGCATACAATGCTCCTACCACCGAGCCCATACTGGTGCCTGCAATATAATCGGGCACAATGCCCAGCGAGTCGAGCACCTGAAGCACGCGCACATGCGCAATGCCTTTGGCGCCACCGCCACTTAGCACTAAACCTATTTTTGGCTTTTTGCTTTGCGCCTGTAATTGAAAAGGATTAGCTATCCAAAATAAAATCAGCGAGAGTGACCAGAACAGAAGTGTCTTCCGGCAAAAATGTAAACGAAGCATATAGAAAGCGATAAATACGGGGCAAAGATACCAGCCCTGTAAAGATTAACCATAATTTATATCCAAATCGGTCTAAAATACAACAGGTTTATAAACGATACCGTTAGCGGGTGACTTCAAACAATCAAGCTAAAATCCCCTTTTTAGGGGAGGTAATAGTCAATAAATGCATGGACTTTTGAAGTAAGAATTATTTAACCATAATCGATCGTTATGAAAACCATCTTATTCATACTTGTTGGCTTATCATTATCAGTAAGTTCACTGGCAGCAGTGCGGACCGTAAGCAACAACCCAACACGCCCGGCACAGTTCACAAACTTTGCGGCTGCACAAACTGCGTCTGTCAATGGTGACACTATCTATATTTATGGTTCGCCCTTTCCGTATCCGGATATCACGGTAGGCAAAAGATTGGTGATAATAGGCGCAGGTTATAATCCAAACAATCAATTCGGGCAAGCCACTACCATAGCCAATATTATCCTATTCCGTGATACCGGAGTAAACAATGCCAGTGGCACCGTGATCACAGGTGTACTTACAGGTCGTCTGGACATCAGCGGAATCATGTCAAACAATATCCGTGTTTTCAGATGCAGGTTTACAAGCTACATTAATATGAGGGGCGGTTCGCCTACTGGTTATGCAGATGGCTGGATTTTTTATAATAACATTTTCCAAGCTTATCTATACGGTGGTGGTTTTAGCCGTACAGAACAATCTGCAACAAATATTGTAATTGCAAATAACATTTTCACCGGAAATGCCTATCTCTATGACTTCAATAGTAACACAATTATTGTTGATCATAATATATTCTTAGGCGCAAATAATCTTTACCGCACATTCAACATCATTGTTACAAACAATATCTTCACCCGCACAACCGGAACAGTTTTTTACGGAGCTACTTCTGGTCCTGTATTGTGTACCTTTAACAATAATTTATCGTACTTAACAACCATTGCAGATCCATCTACCTATACACCTGCCACAAGTTTTGTGAATACATTCACAGGCACTGGTGGTGGAAGCAATTTTGGTGGCGGAAATATTGTAGGACAAGATCCCTTGTACGTATCGGTTAGCAACTTCAATGATTATGTGGCCACCGCCAACTATCGGCTACAAGCTTCTTCATTAGGCAAAAACGCTGGCACAGATGGTACTGATCTGGGCATTTATGGTGGCTCATATCCCTTTCCAGTCGGAGGTCCTGTTGGATCCGGCTATGACACCAGCCCAATGCCTCCTATTCCTCAAGTCACAGAACTCAACATTCAAAATGCCACTGTTCCTGTAAACGGAACATTGAATGTAAATGTGAAAGCCAACATCAACAACTAATCTGAAATCAGAATCCTGCTGATGATGCGCTTCACCACGTTCATACTTCTCTTTCTGTATTCGTTGATTGGCCAAACCCAGGTAATCAACAGGGCAGAATATTTTATTGATGCTGATCCGGGGCAGGGAAATGGCACAGCAGTTACAGTAAGCACACCAGGTGCATCAGTCAATTTTAATTTCACCATCCCAACCACATCACTCAGCACGGGTTTTCACATTGCCGGATTCCGCACGCGTGCCAGCGTATCAGGTTTTTGGAGCCATGCCATGTACCAGGCATTCTATGTGGTGCCTCCCATTTCAAACGTACAGGCAACTAATCTTACCCGTGCAGAATATTTTATTGATACCGATCCAGGATTCGGAAATGGAACTAATCTTCCCATCACATCGGGGGCTTCCATAAATCTGGCATTTACAGTGCCCTTGAATTCACTCACACCGGGCTTTCATACGTTGCATGTGCGTACACGCGATAACACCACGCGTTGGACACATGCACATATTCAAACCTTCTATGTAGTTCCGCCCATCATGACACCGGGTGTAGTCAATTTAACCAAAGCAGAATATTTTTTTGACACTGATCCAGGCCAAGGCAATGGAACACCAATCACTATTACAAGCGGAAATGCTCAAAACAATGCATTTACTATTCCCCTCAATGGATTAAGCGAAGGCTTTCACCGGTTAAATATTCGCTATAAAAATAATGCTACCACTGCCTCATGGAGTCATGCGTTTCAGGGTACTTTTTATATCATCCCTGCTTCCATACTACCCTCGCAAAACATAACCCGAATCGAATACTTTATTGACACCGATCCGGGATTTGGTCAGGCCAGCAAAATAAATTTTACCCCTGCACCTTCAGTGAATCAACCTGCTGTAATTGATTTAACCAGTGTGCCTTCCGGTAATCATATTCTTTATGCGCGAGCCAAAGATGATAAAGGATTCTGGAGTGATATCGTCAGCTCACCATTTACTATCGCCAACTGTGTTCCTCCTGCACAACCTGTGGTGGCTGATCAGGCACGATGCAATGCCGGAACGGTTACCTTCACAGCTACCGGTGCAACCGGATCACAGGTATACCGATGGTATAATGATCCCGTTGCCGGCACAGTGCTCTTTACAGGCTCATCTTTTACTACTGTGTCACTTTCTGCTACACAAACTTTTTACGCAACCATCTACGATCCTGTTACGCTATGTGAGAGCGCACGCAAACCAGTTATTGCCACCGTCACAATTATTCCTAAACCAACGATCAACCCTTCCGGCTCAATTACACTTTGTGAAGGCAACAGTTTCATACTGACTGCCCCGGCCGGTTTTGCAACCTATGCATGGTCGAACGGATTGACCACGCAACAAATCACAGTCAATACAAATGGAAATTATTCAGTAACAGTAGGCAATGGCACGTGCAGCAGTGAGGCTTCTGATCCTATCCAGGTAATCATTTCACCGAAACCAGCTAAACCAACCATCACAAACAGCGGCACCACCGATTTATGTGATGGGGCAACGGTTACACTTACTGCACCGGCAGGTTTTTCATACCTGTGGTCAAGCGGACAAACTACACAA
>JALOMN010000215.1 GCA_025455445.1 Cyclobacteriaceae bacterium | reverse complement strand
ATAGGTGACGTTGTGTTCTTTCATCAGTTTACCAATTTCCACATCGATGAAATCTCCATGTTCAATAGTCTCTGCTCCGGCCAGCACTGCCCTGCGAATAGCCTCTTTTGATTTTGCGTGGCACACCATCACACGACCACTACTGCGTGTTACTTCATTGATTAGTTTTAATTCATCCAATGTAAAAGAAGGTTGATCTTCTCCCTTTAAACCCCAGCGATAATCGGCATAGATTTTTATAAAGTCAGCACCTTTGCCAATTTGGTCACGTACTACGCGCACCAAGTCATTGCCATCGGCAGGTTCTGCACCCAGCATGATTTCCTGGTCGTTGTCGTAACCTTTAGGTCCGTATGAACCAGTAGAAACTATCGCACGACCAGCTACCATTAGTCGCGGACCGGGAATGATACCTTCATTGATGGCGCGCTTTAATGATACATCAGCATAGCCGGCTCCTTCTGTGCCAAGATCACGTGCCGTGGTAAATCCTGCCATGAGTGTATTCTTTGCATGCACTGTAGCGCGAGCGGTGCGGTAGGCATCTGTTTCTTTAAGCACCTGAGTATCCCAATCGGTAATGTTATAGGGATAAAGAAATAAATGCGAGTGGCCTTCTATCAGTCCGGGTGTGAGCGTGGAGTTTGGAAAATTAATTTTGGTAGCGCCAGAAGGCTCTTTCACTTTGTCTTTAGGACCAGCGGCCACAATCTTGTTGCCCTCTACAATTACTGCCCAGCCTTCGTTCATGTTCTCACCATCAAATATGCGGTCGGCAGTGAGATAGTATTTTGTGGTTTGAGCGTGCAGCGAAAACGCAAATAAAAATGTGATAAGTAAGATTAAAATCCTTTTCATCATAGTGAGGTTTAGCAGTGAAAAGGTACTTTAAAAAAGTGAGGGCTGAAAAACAAAACCCTTTCCGTTATGAAAAGGGTTTATAAATAATTTTAGTGGTAAGTAATGCATCAGGCAAACACCTGAGCGGCAATAAGTCTAAATCGCCTTCAGGGCCGCTTCGTAGTTTGGCTCCTGGCCGATTTGAGGCACAAGTTCAGTATATTTTACAATTCCTTTTGAATCGATAACCACTACCGCTCTGGCAAATAATCCCGCAAAGGCACTGCTTAAAAGTTCTACACCATAGGTTTTTCCAAATCCGCGACTACGGAAATCCGACAACGTCACAGCCTTATCGATTCCCTCGGCACCACAAAATCTCTTTTGTGCGAAGGGAAGATCTTTGGAGATACAAAGCACTACTGTGTTATCGATGGCAGCAACGCGCTTGTTGAATTCACGCACGGAAGTTGCACACACACCGGTATCTACGCTTGGAAAAATATTAAGTACTACATTTTTGCCTGAAAAATCTTTCAGCGTGATGTCTTTCATGTCATTTGCAGTTAACACAAAATCAATAGCAGTTGAACCAACTGCAGGAAGGTCGCCCACGGTATTAGCATCGTTGGGGCCTAGTTTAGTAAGGGCCATAATAGATGATAGTTAAAATTAATTTCAGAATGTAAAACAAGGCAAGTTGCCTAATGGTTTAGCGAATACGGTCAGAATCCCGCACCATTTTTTCATCTTTCCGGATGAAACGTAAGGCAAGCCAGTTAAAAAATACGCCCACGAAGGGAATCCAGATGCTTAATCCATATCGGCCATAGCCGTATTGTTTAGTGACGTTGTTATAAAATAGCACCACGCTGATCATGACACACATTAATATTAACGAATTGAGTGTACCCAGTTTAATTTGTGTCATTCGGTTATCATACCTTTTAATGGTCATGATTGCAATGGTAGCAGCCGCTGCCATTAAAATAGCGGTAATGCTATAAGGAAAATAAACGGTATTGCGTTCACTATTTTCAATGGTGGTGAAATGAAGTGGATAAAGCTGCAGTTCTTTTGCTCCTTCAGTAATCTTCCATATCGGTAAAAAGATGCTTACAGCCATGCTTATCACTACTAATACCAGAAACAGGGTTTGTATTCTTTGCCACATAAAAGGGTTGCGTTAACTTGCCGCGCAAAACTACTAAAATGTAGTTGTTGGTAGATACTCAACGTTGCATTTCTATGTTAAAAGCGTCATTCATTATTGAAATAATTGGATTACAGCAGGGTAATTTTATGCTAAAAGGAATGGATAATGGAAATCAGGGCGTATGGTTTTATCATGACCTACTGAATGTCTCTTGATAGACAACACAATGAGATACTTCTTCGAAATAAGTTACAACGGTTCGCACTATCATGGCTGGCAAAACCAGAAGAATGCAATCGGTGTGCAACAGGTGGTGGAGGGGGCAATAAGTAAATTATTACGGGAAGAAATTTCTATTACGGGCAGCGGTCGCACCGATACCGGGGTCCATTGTGTGCAGCAGTTTTTTCATGCAGATACCACAAAAGTTATTAAAGCCGATGAGTTGATTCAGCGATTGAATTCTTTTCTTCCAAAAGATATTGCCATTCGCAGTATTGTTCCCGTTAAGCCAGAAGCGCATGCCCGTTATGATGCCTATGAACGGTCTTATCAATATAAAATAACAAGGGTGAAAGACCCCTTGCTGGTAGGTTATGCCTACTATTACTTTCGTGATCTTGACGTGATAACTATGGAACGAGCCGCAGCGATATTGCTAGGCGAACACGATTTTGAATGCTTTAGTAAGGTAAAAACCGATGTGAATCATTTCATTTGCAATGTAAAACAGGCAGCATGGAATCAATCTGGAGATTTACTGGTATTTCACATTACAGCTAACCGGTTTTTACGTGGAATGGTAAGAGCAATTGTAGGTACCTTGCTCGATGTAGGTTCAGGTAAAATTACATTTAAGCAGTTTCAGGAGATTATAAAAAGCAAGGATCGAAAAATGGCGGGCATGAATGCGCCACCAGAAGGGCTATATCTTACTCAAGTTAAGTATCCGGAGTCAATTTATTTGTAATTCAGTTTTCCGGTGACGGAAATATTATATGGAAAAGGAAAAGGTAAATAGTGGGAATATTATTGACTGGTCGGTGTTAGGCCGAATCATGCAATTTGTAAAACCTTACAAGGGCAGATTTTACATGGTGATTTTCCTTACCATCTTACTCGGCTTTCTTACACCTATTCGTGCCAAGCTTATCCAATTCACATTAGATGAACATGTTGCTTTTGGAAATTACTGGAGCATGGTAAATGTGATTATCGTACTGCTTGTACTCCTGGTAGCGCAGTCGGCAGCACAATATGCGCATACTTATATATCTGGTCGGATTGGGCAATTTGTGATTCGGGATATTCGTATAAAATTGTATGAACACATCATTAGCCTCAGGCTCAAGTTTTTTGATAAAACACCTATTGGTCGATTGGTAACCCGCACGATTTCAGATGTAGAGGCATTGGCCGATGTGTTTAGCGAAGGATTAGCAGCGATGGCGGGCGATCTGCTTCAAATTATTTTCATTCTGGCATTCATGTTTTATGAAGACTGGCGCCTGGCATTGGTGTCACTTTCTACTATTCCGCTGATGATATTATCTACCTATGTATTCAAGGAAAAAATAAAGGTGGCATTCAATGATGTGCGAAATGCGGTGGCCAATCTTAACTCGTTTGTGCAAGAGCATCTTACGGGCATGTACATAGTACAGATTTTTGGAAGTGAGAAACGCGAATTCGCCAAGTTTGATGAAATCAATAAAGATCACAGGGATGCAAACCTGCGATCGGTGTTGTATTACTCCATCTATTTTCCGGTAGCAGAAATTATAGCCGCGATGGGTATAGGGTTATTGGTTTGGTATGGAGCCAGAGGGGCATTACATTTTGAAGAGACAGGCATCACAGTAGGAAAACTTACTGCTTTCATCATCTACATACAGATGTTCTTTCGTCCGATACGGATGATTGCTGATCGTTATAACACACTTCAGATGGGCATTGTAAGTTCATCACGCATTATCAATTTATTGGATGATAACGAATATCGGGTGGTGAACGGAACCATAAAAAAGGAACACATTGCCGGTGAAGTGAAATTTGATCATGTTTGGTTTGCTTATAATGAGCCCGAATATGTTTTAAAGAATATTAATCTTGATATTAAGTCAGGCGAAACAATCGCGCTGGTAGGCGCCACCGGAGCTGGTAAGTCCTCCATCATCAACTTACTTAATCGGTTTTACGATATCAACCGCGGAACGATTTCTGTTGATGGTGTTGATATTAAAGAATACGATCTTGCCACCTTGCGCAAAAATATTGGGGTGGTCTTACAAGATGTGTTTTTATTTAGCGATACCATCCGCTATAACATCACATTGGGAAATCCGGAGGTAACGGATGAAATGATTTTGCATGCTGCAGATCTGGTTGGCGCACGAAAGTTTATTGATCGGCTTCCCGGCAAGCTCGATTATAATGTGATGGAAAGAGGCGCTACACTCTCAGTAGGTCAGCGGCAATTGCTTTCATTTATTCGTGCAATGGTATATGACCCTAAAATCCTGGTGTTAGATGAAGCAACTTCATCAGTAGATA
>JALOMN010000214.1 GCA_025455445.1 Cyclobacteriaceae bacterium | reverse complement strand
TGTAACTGGCTCTGAACGCAAGGGGATAGAAGCCGGAATACTAGCTGGAGCCGGTGCGGGTGGTGTTACTTTAACTTCATAAAAATCTTCAAGTTTTACGGGTAATACCTGATTGAATGCATTCAGATAATGATCTACTTCTTCAGGTGTAAAATTCACCGCTTCCAGAATCTGGTCAAGAATTGCGAATGCTTCATTACCTGAAATCTGATTCCGGCCTGACTCTTCCAGTTTTGTAACCAGTTTTTCGAGTGGCGCCCGGTTAGTTTTGATGTACTTTATCTCGTCTTTTAAATCACTCGTTCTGATATATTGATTTGCTTCACTATCAAGCGTATCGGAATAAAAATCATAAGGGTCAAGAATCAGGTAAAGCGTCTGTGTTACAGCCTGGGTCAACAGAGGCGAGAAATCATTTTTTGAAATCAAAATATGATTGCTGAGTGTATTTTGAAATTGCGCCAGCGCTTCTTTTACTTCCGGTGCGGTATAATCAAAGTACGGACTCTTTAATTTTTCGCTTTCTTTTTTCCACAGTTTTAATAAATCGCGAACCACAAACAGGTTTACTTGTTTGATGGGGCTAATTGAAAGAATTTCACGCCCAGTGATATTTTGTTTGCCTGCAAAAAATGAACTGCTCACCTGCTTCGCAAATTGCACTGCATACTCTTCTACGAGCTTCAAACTTATCTTTTCATCCATGCTTACAAAATTTCGTTAACCTTGTTAATTAAAACGAAGATAACAGTTTTAAATTGGCCCGGTGGTAAAGATAGTAATTGAAAATTTGGCTCAAAAAGAAGTATTTACTTCTGATACATCTCAGTCTGTATTAGCCGCCTTTCAGCAAGCTTATGTAGATTGGATGCACGCCTGCGGGGGCAAGGGCAGGTGCACCACCTGCAGATTTAAGGTAGTAGAAGGTTATGATAACCTGACTCCACTCACAAACCCTGAAATGAAATATCGAATGCAAGGCAGACTGCTAGAAGATGAAAGACTGGCCTGTCAGACCCATGCACTATCAGATTGCCGGGTGGTTGTTCCGGAGGCGTGCAAACTGCCCCATATGCGGTATAGTGATTAACATTTAGCACACACAATTCTCTCTTTCATTTCTATATTGCAGCTATGTTTATCGAACCGCACTTAGGAAAAAACAGTCAGAAGGGCTCAAGTGGCTGGATAGAAGTAATCTGTGGTTGCATGTTTTCAGGAAAAACAGAAGAACTGATACGCAGGTTAAACCGCGCGCTGATTGCAAAACAAAAGGTTGAAATTTTTAAACCGAAAATCGATACGCGTTATCACACTGAAAAAATTGTTTCACATAACGAAAGGGAAATTCGATCTACACCGGTAAACTTTGCCAATGACATTATTTTATTAGCCGGTGATTGTGATGTGGTAGGCATAGACGAAGCTCAGTTTTTTGATGATTCTATCGTAGAAGTGTGCAACCTGTTAGCCAACAATGGTAAGCGTGTAATTGTAGCTGGCTTGGATATGGACTATGAGGGCAAGCCATTTGGCCCCATGCCTAATTTGCTGGCGGTAGCAGAGTTTGTTACAAAAGTTCATGCCATTTGCGCACAAACAGGTGAATTGGCTTCGTTTTCATTTCGACTTAGTGAAAACAATACACAAGTGATGCTGGGCGAGAAAGATGTGTATGAGGCGCGCAGCCGTCAATCATTCTTTCGCGACAGGAATAAACATAATGACTGAGTGTGCTTTATAAAACCAAAGGCATTGTTTTCAGATATGTAAAGTATGGTGAGACATCCATCATCGTAACTATTTTTACAGAACTATTCGGGTTACAGAGTTATATCCTCAATGGAATCAGAGGAACTTCACGCGCAAACAAGATTGCACTTTATCAACCGCTTACGCTTCTGGATTTGGTTGTATACCATAAAGAAAATGCTGGCATCATGCGCATTAAAGAAGCAAAGTGCCTGTATCCTTATCGGTCTGTTTCGTATGAAATAAAGAAATCATCCATTGCGATTTTTATTTGTGAAATTGTAAATAAGTCGGTGAAGGAACAGATTCACACGCAAGAGTTATTTCATTTTATGGCCGACTCACTGATTTTTTTAGATACCCATGATCAAATTGAAAATTTCCACCTTCAATTTTTATTGGGCCTTAGTAAACATCTTGGGTTTGGAACCAGCCAGCCGGAAGAAATTTTAAGCAGCCGTGTGCCTGAACAGGAAGAAGTAACCATGCTTACACAGTTGCTGCAATCAGAGTACGATTCAGGATTATCCATTACGTATTCAACACGCCAGCGATTACTTACTTTATTGCTTCGGTTTTATGCAAGTCACATCGATAACTTCGGTGTGGTTAATTCCATTGAAGTACTTAAAGAAGTACTGAGTTAGAGGTTACGCAGCTGAGGCCAGATTGCTTTTGACAATTGGTTTTTTGCTTAGTATTTTCAATTGAACGGCATGCGCGGCAACAGCCTCAAAGAATGTTTCTTTTTTCTTGTAGGGTAAATTAAATTCTTTGGCTGTTTGCTCTACAATACCTGCCAGTTTGCGATAATGCACGTGACAAATATTGGGAAATAAATGATGCTCCACCTGGTAATTTAGTCCGCCTACATACCACGAAAATAATTTCTGACGATGACCAAAATTAGTAGTAGTGTGTAATTGATGAATCGCCCAGCTGTTTTCAAGATTACCATGGGCATCCGGCAAAGGGTATTCTGTGCCTTCAATTACATGTGCAGGTTGAAAGATAATTGCTAGAATAAAACCAGCAACATATTGCATCACAAGAAAGCCGATTAATACCTGGCCAAACGAAACGGGCAATAACCATAGGGGTATTGCAAAGATATAGCCGAAGTATATCACCTTAGTGCTGAGCATGATCAACCATTCTTTGGCAGCAGAGGTGCGTTGTTTTTTTATTAATCCTTCTTTTTGATATTTAATTATTCTCACAAAATCTTTTGACACTACCCATACCAGTGTCATGAGGCCGTAAAAAAACCATGCATACAGGTGCTGATATTTATGCATGGGCTTCCATGCGCTTTCCGGTGCCATCCGGATGATGCCGCGTGGGCTTATGTCTTCATCCACGTCATGCACATTGGTGTAGGTGTGATGTAATACATTGTGTTGAATTTTCCAGTTCATCGCATGCCCGCCCACGAGGTTGAGCGATAAGCCTAACAAATTATTTATCCAGGGTTTGGTAGAATATGCACCGTGGTTGGCATCGTGCATCACGGAAAGTCCGATACCCGCAACACCTAGTCCCATCACAAAACAGAGACCTAACATAGCCCATATATTGGTTACCGCTCCGCTGATCAGAATAAAGTAAGGTATCAGGTATATTGAAAACATGGAAATGGTTTTTATTACCATTTCAGCATTGGCGGTGCGTTCAATCTTATTGGTTTTGAAATAATTGTTGACACGTTGATTTAATGTGACAAAAAAATCCTGCTGTTGATTAGAGAATTTCAGATTTTGATATTTACTCATGAAGGTAAAAGTATGGTATAAAGTAAATTGTTAAAACCACTGCTTGTTCACGAAATTAAATAAACGATTTGAAAAACGGGACTTGCGTAATTTAATTTATGATGAGCGGAGGACGAATGATTTTGTATGTAAGGTTTTAAAATTCGGCAATCACAGTTTTACCACCTCGCGTCACTTCACCAATAGTCACTTTCACTTTGGCATTTAACGGAAGAAAAATATCTACCCGCGAACCAAATTTGATGAAGCCAAACTCATTTCCTTGTTCCAGTTTTTGTCCTTCTTTCACATACCATTTTATTCTGCGGGCAAGCGCTCCGGCTATCTGACGAAATAGAATTTCTGTGCCATTATCCATTTTTGTGGCAATGGTGGTGCGCTCATTTTCGGTGCTGGATTTCGGATGCCATGCAACAAGGTATTTACCAGGGTGATACTTGAAATAAGATATGACGCCACTGACCGGCATGCGATTGACATGCACGTTGACAGGTGACATGAAAATTGAAATTTGTTTTCTCCTCGACTTTAAATATTCCGGTTCGTCTGTTTCTTCGATCACTACTACTTTGCCATCGGCAGGCGCCAACACCTGGTTCATATTTTTCTTTACCTCAAAAACCGGGATACGAAAAAACTGAAGAATCAATAAATAAAATCCGATGCTTATTCCTATAGAAATATTTTGCAAGGCAATTGCCTCAGGAAAAAAGTGCGCAACAGCCCAATTAAAACCGAAGAGCATAATAAGTAAAACAAATAGAAGGGTTCGGCCTTCGCGATGAATCGTCATGGTAAATAATGAATAGTAAAAATAAGGGTCAAAGGTAAGAGAAACCTTTGACCCAATGCAATTTTCAATCTTAAGGTCTAATTAGAAACCTCCGCGGAATTTATAGGTCTTGGCAACTTTGTCGATGGCTACCATGTAGGCTGCAATTCGCAAGGATACTTTGTACTGCACGGCAGTTTTATATACAATGTTGAAAGCGTCTTTCATTATCCGGTCGCTTCTGCGATTTACGCGTTCGGCAGTCCATTTATATCC
>JALOMN010000213.1 GCA_025455445.1 Cyclobacteriaceae bacterium | reverse complement strand
CAAAGAAAAATATTTGCGCATGGGACGGGCATTTCTATGCCATCCATGCCATTGAAGTATTAGGGTTACTTGAAAAAGGAGGTGTAACCAGACTTGGCGTATCCGTATACAACACTGTGCAGGAAATTGATTTTACGGTTGCAGAAATAGAGCGGATAGCAAATAGCTAACGTAAAGCAAACTTTAAAAAGAGATGTCACTCAGAATAGGGTGAAATTTTTTTTTGACACCATCGTTAAACCCCTTCAGGGTTGATTCCATATTGTTATGTTTTTTCTCCCAATTGCATCGGGAGCTATTCATGTTCAAGCCCTTCGGGCTTGTCTCAATTCTAAACTTTTGAATTTCAGCTTCGCACCAAAGCAGAATCCCGGAGGGATTCAATGCGAATAGCCATGCATGCAATGCATGGTGTTATGAATAGTTATTTGAACAACCACGGAGTGGTTGAATAATTACAATCTCTTTGTTCTACAGAAACCGATGAATCATTAATTTTATCAATAGTAAAGAAATTTGCCGCCTAATTACCAAATCGTTTATGATGGTAAATGTATGATAGCGCACCTGTTACAAATGGGAACAACATAATGAGCATAAGTGGATCAAAGCCACCAACAACCAAACCGGAATATACTGCACCTGTTAAATCGAAAAACATTCCCGCATAGGCCCACTCCTTGATACGGGGAAATCCGGGTACAAGCAAAGCAATAATTCCCAGTAATTTAGCGATGCCAATAAAAGGTAACATGTATAAGGGGTAACCAAGTTGTTTGAATACATCTACCCATTCTGGTGCAGATAGAATATTTGGAATTGTTGAGGTGAGCATAAAAGCACAAAACAGTCCAGTAAACACCCAGAATGAAATCGTTTCACGCCTGGAGGAAGTTGATATAGTCATAATTTGTATTATTTATTTCTATAGAAGATACAAGGTTGAATTCAGAATAACCAGAAAATTAAAATTGAACAACTATCAGTTTCTAAAAAAAGGTAAATATCAAACCTTATTTATTAATCTTTAAATCAATAGCATCACGTAATACTGCAGCCGAAGTACCAAGCGGATCGGCTTCATAGTTTTTCATCGCTACATATTCATATAAATCCGATTCAAGTTCAATACCCATCTCCCATCCATCACATGTTCCTAAGAAAGAATATTGCGGAACTTCAATAGGTTTCACTTCCAACCTCCAACTATCTCCATCTGGTTCTGCGGATGCCACTAATTTGATTTTATTACCACACTGTTTTGCAGCACGAATTTGTTCTGTAGTAACATGTTCAATTCCGGTTACAGCAATATCATGAATCGATCCTTTGAATGATGTAAATGATCGCATGATGATGAACAACTTGTTGGCCGTGTCATGCCCATGTGTATCATGTGTAGGGTCTGCCTCCGCAGCACCAATGCGCTGAGCTTCTTTTATTGCCTCTTCCATACTTTCACCCTTCTCCAACTCCTGCAAGATGTAATTGGTAGTTGCATTAAATACGCCACGAAGTTTTTTCAACTTCACACCTTTTAAATCGCGTTGCAATACATTAATCACCGGAAGCCCGCCACACACCGTGGCACTGTATTTCATTCCTCCACCATTTGATTCAGCAAGATGCAACAACTCATAAAACGCAAAAAGTAAAGGAGTTTTGTTAGCAAACACCACCGACCAGCCTTTTTTCAAAGCACTTCGCGAAACAGATAAACCTGGCTCTCCAGTTACGATATTTCCAGTTGAACTTTCAAGAAGTAAGTCTGCTTCAATGATCTCTGTCATCTCATGCACATTTCTATCAGGTTGAAATCCGTTTAATGAACTCACTTTTTTACCAGCAGGTTTAAGATTCAAAAGAAGCTGGTAATCGTAGCCGTCAGTATTTAAAGAAAAACCTGAGGAGTCAGCCACCGCAGTGATTACAAACTCAACTCCATGGTCATTTAGCATTTGCGCTTTCTTATCAATCAAAATCTTCAGGAAGCCGCGGTTCACGGTTCCCAGTCCAAAAAGTACAGTGCGGATTTTCTTCATATATAAAGCATTATACAAAACAAGTCAAACCAAAAACAATTCCTGATTATTTCAAACGATTGCCGGAAAATAGATAAAACAACCTATTGACCGCACATCATCAAAATATTTTGTGGGGCATCATTATTTGCTACTTTACAATCTTTCTTAAATCAATAACTAACAGAATATGAAAAAGAGTAAGCTCATACTTGTTTTTGCTTTGCTCGTTTGTGTTTGGACGGCCCGCGCACAGGAAAACTTTCCGCGAAATGATGTGAAAGATAACCGACCCGGTTTGTTTGCCTTTACCAACGCAACGATTGTAGTGGATCCGCAAACTACTTTGCAGAATGCAACCCTTCTGGTGAAGAACGGACGCATCGAGCAAGTGGGAAGTAATTTAACGGTTCCGAAAGGATACACCACTTACGATATGAAAGGTAAGTTCATTTACCCTTCATTAATAGATTTGTCTTCCAACTACGGATTACCTGAAGTGCAACGCGCACGCGGTGGTGGTTTTGGTGGTGTAGAGCAAATGCAATCAAATACCAAAGGCGCTTACAATGCCAACCAGGCAATTCGCTCATACTACAATGCAACCGATGAGTTTACCATCAATAGCAGCAAGGCAGATGAATTGCGCAAAGCAGGATTTGGTGCAGTGCTCACTTATAAGCCAGATGGACTTGCACGAGGAACAGGTGCATTTGTATCACTTGGTGAAACCTCCGACAATAAAGTGGTGATAAAACAAAAAGCAGCAGCTGCGTACTCGCTGGACAAAGGAACTTCAACACAGAATTATCCCTCTTCATTAATGGGTTACATTGCAGTTCTGCGCCAGACGTACATGGATGCAGAATGGTTTACCAGCCAGAATCCACGGCCATTTGCAGATAACTCATTAGAAGCCTGGATTCAAAATCAGAAAATGCCACAAGTATTTGATGCAAACACATGGATGAACGTATTGCGGGCTGATAAAGTGGGTGATGAATTTGGTGTACAATACATCATCAAAGGCGGTGGTGACGAATACAAACGCATCAACGAAATCAAAGCTACCAATGCATCACTTATTGTTCCAGTTGTATATCCGGATGCCTACGATGTAGAAGATCCAATCGATGCAGCACGCGTGTCATTGGCGGAAATGAAACACTGGGAGCTTGCACCTACTAACCTTGCCGCACTTGAAAAAGCCGGAATCAATTTTACGATTACTTCTAATGGTTTAAGGAAAGTCTCTGACTTTCTCCCCAATGTAAGAAAGGCAATTGAAAATGGTCTATCAGAAACTGCAGCATTGAAAGCGTTGACTACTGGTCCTGCTCAATTAATGAAAGTGGATGATCAGGTTGGCAGTCTGAAGAAAGGTTTGCTTGCCAACTTCATTGTTACTTCCGGTAAATTGTTTGACGAAAAAACAACTCTTTATCAAAACTGGGTGCAAGGTCAGCCATTCGCCATTAAATCGTTGGATACAAAAGACTTCAGCGGAAATTATAACCTCAGTTTCAATGGAAAGAGTTACAACCTCGAAGTGAGCGGAGAGCCTGGCAGCCACAAAGCAAAAGTGAAAGTGAATGACAGCACTTCCGTGGATGCAACGGCAACTTTCTCGAACGATGTAATCACCATGAGTTTCAAGCCAGAAGCCAAAGGCACAGGCAGTATTCGCCTTAGCGGCTGGAGCGAAAGCAGCGGCTGGAAAGGCAAAGGTCAACTGGTAGATGGCACCTGGATAAACTGGACTGCCACCCGCACCGGAGATTTGCAGGCGAAAAGTCAAGGCCCCGCTAAGTCAGGTGGTGATAAGAAAGAAGAACTTGGAAAAGTGATTTATCCCTTCATCGCACATGGGTTTGCTTCTCTGCCAACAGCAGAAACAATACTGGTGAAAAATGTAACCGTTTGGACAAACGAGAACGATGGAATACTTCAAAATACCGATGTACTTTTAAAGGATGGTAAGATTGCCAAAATCGGCAAAAACTTATCAGAGCCCGGAGCAAAAGTAGTGGATGGTTCAGGCAAACATTTAACTGCCGGTATTATCGATGAGCACTCGCACATTGGTGCCGGCAGCATCAACGATGTGGCAGCCAACTCTGGTATGGTTCGCATTGGTGATAACATTGATGCTGAGGCAATCAACGTATACCGAGCGCTTGCGGGCGGTGTAGTAGCGGTGCAGATTCTTCATGGTTCAGCCAACCCAATCGGTGGCCAGTCAGCGCTGGTGAAATTGCGTTGGGGCGAATCGCCCGAGAATTATAAAATTCAGGGAGCCGATGGCTTTATCAAATTTGCGCTGGGTGAAAACGTAAAGCGCACCAGCAATCCAAGCTCCATTCGCTATCCGCAAACGCGCATGGGTGTTGAGCAGGTTTTTGTAGATGCATTCACCAGCGCCAGCGAATACGAAAAGAAATGGAATGCATACAACAATCTTCCCGCCAAGGAAAAGGCAACTGCAATGAAGCCGCGCAGAGACCTGGCAGACGAAGCCATGGTAGAAATTCTGAACAAGAAACGTTTCATCTCTTG
>JALOMN010000212.1 GCA_025455445.1 Cyclobacteriaceae bacterium | reverse complement strand
GCGCACATTGTCCAGTAAAATACACACCGGTATTTTTTCGGATTCTTTAAATTCATCTACCGAAATGCGGCCGAGCTCTTCGAGTTTAAGTTTTTTCATCGTCCAAAGTTATCATCCTGTAATCATACAATGATACTTTAAATGCATTTCTTGTTGGCGAGTATAAAGATATTTACCTTTCACTCTTATTAAATTATAAATGATGGGTATATCATCACTTTTCAGGTTAGGCGTGAAAGAAGGGATGGATTCTGAAACACGCAGAGTAATATACTTGACAAATGGAGTATACCTCACGGTGACCCTTTTGTCAGCGATTTATTTAATCGCTTTTTATCCATTTGAGCCAGACCAGCTTGGGTTTAATACCTGGGTTCCAATTATCATCTTTATAACAGGACTGGCATCGCTTGTGCTTGCAACGTATCACCACCATACGCTGGCCAAGACAGTATTCATGCTTGTTTGGATTTTATTTGTTACCGTGCTGCCGGTGGTTATAGAAGGCACTCAGAAAGACTCCTATATTCTTCACCCTTTTTACTGCATTCTTTCATCGGTGATGGTTCACCTTCTTTTTTCTTATCACAAAGAGCGTGTGGTCTATATTTCGTTTTTGGTAATTGTATGGAGTCTGATTTTATTTTCAGTAGAATTTATAAGCTATTATCGACTTCCTGATAATGGCTCGGCAACGTTGTTTGTCAATGGTTTTTTTAAATGGAGGGTAATCACGTTTATTTTTGCGGCATTTTTTAACATCACCATATTTTATGTGCTTCAAATAAATCATGATTTTTACACGGCTCTTCAAAAACGAAATGAAACTATTTCTGAGCAGAATCAACAACTGGAAGAACAGCGTAAATCACTGCAGGTATTAACTAATCAGTTAGAAGAAAAAGTTGCAAAGCGCACGGAGATTCTCAACAAGCAAAATGTACAATTATCAGAATACTCATTTTTTAACGCCCACATCCTTCGCGCTCCGGTAAGCAGGATCAGGGGATTACTGAATTTGCTATCGCATAAACTTGACAACGATGAAGAAGCCAGGGTGCGCGGATTATTAAAAGAAAACATGGCAGAATTGGATCAGGCTATAAGTCTGATTAATAATAAACTGCAACAAGCTGAGCAAAATGAGTAACTGCTTTCATTTTTTTAAATGAGATTAAACAGGATAATTCCAAGCAATGAAAGAACAAGCACTACGTGAACTAGCAACCACACGCGCTGAAAAACAGGTCGCTTGGTAAACGAAATGGTTTGATCAAAGGGATCGAATATCAAAGCAATACCCAGGTTACTCATTGCGCTTTCAATATCTTTTTTTATCACCAGGAAATAAATGGCCAGTAATACAAAGCAGCCATACGTTATCTTGTTGAATTTTCCGCTGATACCGATCGATGTGTTTGTTGTTTGATTTTTAGTTGTTGTCATTTTTTAGGGGAATAATTATGAACTCAATTCGATTGTTTTTCTATACGTTCAAAATCCTCTATCAACGAATGCAGCTGGTTAAGGTACTTTCCATAACTTACTTTTTCCATCCAACGTGCCAGGTAATAGCATGAAGGTGTAAGGACTGCAATTGCTATCACTAGGATGATCTGCACTTGCCATTTTTGCATCATTAATGCTGCATCTTTTTCTGCGGCAAGCCCCATTAAAAAACCAGCGGTGGCTGCCAATGGATAAATGAAGATAGATGACTTGCGTTGGAAGGCTAGGGTAGACTGCGTATTGTCATACACTTGTTTCAGTGTAGTTTTGAGGTTTAGATCGAGCCTGAATGTGCGTTGAATGTTTTTTAGAATCTTAAGATTTAAAAAAAAGAAAAACAGGTAGACGATAATCATTATTACCAGAAACAACTTTACAATAGGCTGAGTCATAATGATGAGCAGGTAGATAAACCCCATCTCGAAAACTACTGAAAACCCTAACGTAATCTTAAATAAGTCAATAAGCTTTTGTACGGGATGTTTCGATTTTTTGCTAACCGAAATTATGCCCAAAACAGGTTTGTTCAGTTTATCGTGTTCTAATCTATTCCAGGTCTTTTGTAAGTCCATATCCTATGCATTTAATTGATTCATCAACGTTTCTTTTACACGATGAAGTTTTACTGCTACATGATTTTTCGTTAAGCCGATAATGGATGCGATTTCATCATTCTCATAGCCATCCAGGTGCAGGGTAATGAGCATGCGTTCAAGATCGCCCAATCCGCGTATTGCCTGGTATAATGCTTCAGTATCATCCACCGAGCGCTTCTCAGTATTGCTCACATTTAGAGAGGCAAGGTTATCGTGCGGGATAACAAGGTTGGGCCTTCTTTTAAAAGTGAGTACCGTATTGAGCGCAACCCGATAAAGCCAGGTAGAAAATTTAGAGCGGCCATCAAACCGTGGAAAAGATTTCCATGCCTGAAAGAGAATCTCCTGCATCAGGTCGCGCTCATCTTCATCATGATTTACATATAAGCGAATCACTTTATAAATGATTCCTTTATGTTCTTCAATCAGCGTGATAAATTCTCTTTCCTGCGATACATGCATAGCGAGCCGATGTTGCTATTTAGAAACCGGGGTTACTTTATAACCACTTTTTTGTAATTGTGTTATCAAGCCATCCGGTCCTGCCAGGTGCAATGCGCCCACAGCAACAAATTGTGAGCTTTCTTTCATTAATCCGGGCAATACCTTCATCCATTTATTATTTCGATCCTTGATCAGATAATCACTGTTTCCAAACTGATCAGGCACGGAGTCCGATACCTCATAAAGTTTAGTGAGGTTCCTTTCTAAATAGGCATTAAGTAAATCCTGTTGTACCCTGGCACTTAATTCTTTTTGCTTTACAAAACTCACCAGTTGATTGGCCTGCTCCTGCAACGGATAGTGGTCATACAAAAGAGTCATCTGTTCTTCAATGGTTTCAAGCGCGGTAACTTTTTTATTCAGCTTTTTGCCAGACTCCGCCAGGTAGTAATCCATTGGCAAGCCTTTATACTTCTGCAGTATAGCGGCATTTAGTGTTTGATTTTGAATCATCACCATTAAGATCATTACCGACATGGGCTTTAGCTGGTTCATCATATTCAGGTTTACACCCATCATGCTTTCCAGCTCAGCTGAAACCAGGTTATAATCTTCCGGGGTAATCAGGTCAGAGATTTTCTGATCTTTCATCAATGCCATCGAAGCAAGACCCTGAAGTTTGGCAGAGTCGATCACGATCTCTACTACTACTCCTTTTGAATTTTCAAATGGCTTTTCCAATTCTTCATACTCATGTATAAATTTGTTTGTAAGCAGGTGATAGGTTCCAAACAAATAGGAGGGTTCTTTTAATCCATTACCTGAAACTTTCCATAACAAGGTATTTTCCTTGCCCTTTTGTGCCAACGTGTTTGTAAAGGCAAAAGTCGCAATCAACCATACTATGATTGTTTGCATGTAAATGTTTTTCCAACGGAATCGCATAATTTTTTTAGTTTTTACAATTAGTAGCCGCCATTGTAAATTAATTACAGGTAGGGGAAATTATTTTTTCATTTTCATGATGTAAAAGCATGTAAACTAAAACATATCATTTTCATAAACCCACTGCCTGATTTTCATATTTTTGCCACCTATGGCAGGTGCAGGCGCAATGGATACCCCGTTAATGAAACAATACAACGCAATCAAAGCGAAGTATCCAGGGGCTTTATTGCTTTTTCGGGTAGGCGATTTTTACGAAACCTTTGGTGAAGATGCCATCCGTGCCGCCAAAGTGCTCGACATCACTCTTACCAAAAGAGGCAACGGATCTGCTTCAGAAATTGAACTTGCAGGATTTCCGCACCATGCGCTGGATACGTATTTACCAAAATTGGTAAGGGCCGGCAACCGCGTGGCAATTTGTGATCAATTAGAAGATCCACGATTTGTAAAAGGCATTGTAAAACGGGGTGTTACCGAATTGGTGACACCGGGCGTTTCATTCAATGACAATGTACTTGAACGAAAGCAAAATAATTTTCTGGCCTCAGTGCATGCCGGTAAAACGGCAATGGGGATTTCTTTTCTTGACATCAGCACCG
Source organism: Cyclobacteriaceae bacterium (assembly GCA_025455445.1). GTDB lineage: Bacteria > Bacteroidota > Bacteroidia > Cytophagales > Cyclobacteriaceae > ELB16-189. The sequence goes on along the minus strand of JALOMN010000212.1, from coordinate 484 downwards.
GAGAATTTTATGCCGCGCAGGGCCCTGAGAATTATGTATATAAACTCATTCAAAGTTTTGGCCCGGCCGAAATCATTTTCTCTAAAACAAATCGCGAGAAGTTTGAAAATCAGTTTGCGGAGGAATATGCCACCTTTGCGTTGGATGAGTGGGTCTATGAATTTGATTTTGCCAATGAAAAATTAACACAGCAGTTCAAGACAGCCACGCTAAAAGGATTTGGCATCGATGGCATGAATGAGGCTATCATTGCAGCAGGGGCTGTGTTACATTACCTCGAAGCCACCGAACATAAAGACACACATCACATTGCTTCAATCTCCCGCATCGATGAAGATAAGTATGTTTGGCTCGATAAGTTTACGGTGCGGAATCTTGAGATTGTTCATTCTACCAATGAAGGAGGTGTACCGTTGCTTCAGGTATTGGATCAAACGGTCACTGCAATGGGTTCGCGCAACCTGCGCAGGTGGATGATTTTGCC
>JALOMN010000010.1 GCA_025455445.1 Cyclobacteriaceae bacterium | reverse complement strand
CCCGAAGCTAGCCTTGTAAGTAACCATGTGTAGTAAAATCCACCGGAAGCACCAAGACCAGCAGTAGCATAGAATTTTTTATTTAATACAAGCGTTGCATAATAATTTAACTGAGCTAATAGCAGCAAATTATTGCTACGCTGGCTTGAAGTGGAGGATTGACCCTTGTTGTCGATAACATAATAATGATAGGAGATTCCAGGTAGGAGACTGGTGGCACTTTTACGTTGGGCCTCTGTCTGCGTTTGAATAGCCCGTAAAGAAAAGTTGGGATTGGTTTTATAGAGTACTGTGCCTCGAAGCATCCAGATCTTTAAGTCAGGAAACTGAATGTAAGGATCAGTATCGGCATTCCAGCCAGGCACATAGTCGGAGGTATTATATAGATAAAAACCTTTAGCATCCATGTATTGAATATCAAATAGAAAACGGGGAGCGGTAATTCCCGTTCCAATACTCCAACCGGAAGTTTTTCCTCTTCTTTCGTCCCACTTATTTTCAATTAAAAAATCGGGCAAATAGGAAACAGCCAGGTATGCATATCGGTAGTTAAAAGATAAAGTTCTGTTTGGCCCCAGGTTGGGCCTGATATCATACTTAAAATCATTTCCAGTGAGTTTAAATCGAATAAAATCGTTATCCAGATCGAGTTTAATAATCAACTTATCTTTATAAGATTGGATGTAGGTCGTGTCTTGCTTATTTGTGAGCGAGTCAGTTTGAACCCCATAGGCAGGGGAGATGGAATAAAATAGAAACAAGAACAATAACTGCTTCATTGAGCGTGATCCCGGGTATCGAAGTGGAAAAATTATAGCCTTCCAAAGGTAATAAACCCACCTGATTATGATACTTTAGCTTACTTAAAAGTTATGCTCACGATCATGTGATCCGGCTGCCAATAATTACAAGAAATGGATTTTATTTTTATTAAAAAATCAGCAAAAAAGTAAATATCCGGCATCTATTCTTTCTGCCAATTGTAAAGCCCTTATCATGATCAGCTGTAATATCGCAAAACCCAAGAAGAGTTTTCCGTTGGCTGTTAGTGAAAATGACTATTCTTCAAAAGAATGGCTATGATGTTGGAGCATAAGGTCAAGAGACTGGATGAACTTTTTGAGCGTGCCGCAAAACAGATGAGGAACGAGAAACTGGAGAAATCTGATTTTCATATTCTATCCAGACTTATTCAGTAGGAATTGACCTTGTTGAAATTTAATGATTCTTGAAATATTGACTGAGCCTAAAAGGGCAGTCCGAATCCAATCACCGGGCCCCAGAGCGGAAGCTTATTCTGCCATATCCATTTGAAACCATCAATAAATATTGGCGCATAAAGAACTACACCATAATCAACTCTTAGCATAAGAAAGCCAGCATCGATCCGAAGTCCAAGGCCCGTGGTGAGATAGCTATCCTGAAAAATTTTATTCCAACGTACTGCGGAAAACGGCCGTGCCGGGTCTTCTTTCAACAACCAAATATTTCCAACATCAGTCCAGATCGCTCCATTCAGTTTTGGAGCAATTTTCACTCGATACTCCAGATTCCATTCCAATTTCATATCTCCAACCTGGTTTACTTCGTTTTGATCAAGCTCAATATAACGTCCCGGGCCTGAGCTTCGCGCATTAATGGGGCGCAAGCTATTTGATCCTCCAATAAAAAACTGCCTAATATATGGCATCTGGTTGCTATTCCCGTATGCAAAGCCAATACCACCTAAATTGCGGAATGCCAGTTGCGCTTTTTCACCTAATTTCAGGTAAGCCCGGAAATCATAGCTAAGCTGAGCCAGTTGAGAAAAAGGTATACCAAACGACTCCTTAAGTCCAGTTTCAGAATTAGTTTTGCTAATAACAGAAAGTATGTTCCCATCCAATTCAATTTTTCCTTCGAAGTAAGTTCCAACGAGTTTATCCACTAATGAAGAATTATCATATTTGAAAGTATAGTTACTTCCAAATATAAATTGATCAATAAGGCTGTTGGCCAATGCCGGATTATCAACCGTCAAGGAGTCGAACTTTGCTGTGGGGTTTATAATATTTGAATAGGTAGCATCAAGTACAGTAAGGCGATGTGAAATTTTAGGACTGGACGTCCAGACTATACCTGTTGAAGCATTCCATCCTATCAGATTGAAGTAGTCTTTTCGATCATTTAGTTCTGCACGAAATGAGATAAATTTTTTCGGCAAGGAATAAGTCTGTTTAATAAAGCGGAAGGGTGGCCTGATTAGTGGAGCTGTTAAAGAAGCTCGGAGCGATAACCCGGAAGATTTTGAGATACGTTCTTTAAATACTCCAATCGGAAAATCGTAATAGGCGTCCAGATCTATGTTAAGATTTTCAGCACCACCGAAAACGTTTAGTTGACTGAAGTTCATTCCTACCGAGGGTCCAATGTATCCAACGTTTTTATAATTAGCTTTTGCGTTAAACCCAATAGTAGTTGCATCCATTACATTGGCCGAGACTTTTGAATTTAGCTTTAGAGAATCATTTTGATCGATGGAAAAGGAAACCAACGGATTTGAGAACATTCCCAGTTCGGATAAGTTACGAATAGTCATTCTCACATTATTGAATGAATACAAATCCCCAGGCCTTACCCTAACCAAACTATCAAGCACTCTTCGTTTTATTTTTCCTGCTGGCCAATGGTAGTATTTATCGTCCTGGTTGGGTTGAAGAAGAGACTCGATTGTTAAAGTTTTGCTGGCTATTGTTTGTTTACTAAAATGATTAATCGGTAGGTTTTTGGCAAAGCCTATCCGAAGATCGATTTGTTTGTTGCCCACGGTAGTATCTGCGAGAACAGTAATGTCATTATCACGCAAATAATAATATCCATGATCGTGAAAATGGTTGAGTAAAGAAGATTTTTCTTTCTTGATTTTATCCAGATCGAACTCATCGCCAGCGTTCACTAATGCCGTGGCGCGATATAAACGAAAGGACTCACGGATAGATTCCTGCAAAGAATCTACTACATAATCGATTCTCCGATAGGTATAGGCTTTTGGAATCAGGAATTTATAATACACCGTGGCAATAGGCCTTTTCTTTCTATACCTGATATTGAATTGTGCAGTAGTTCCAAAATGTCCCCAGTTTTCATACAGATTTCTTACTTTTTCAGCCTTTAGCTCAGGATTAATTTTACTAATGGTTACCGGATCCTCACCGAAATTATTCTGCATCCAATGTGAAAATCCTTTTTCTTTTTCAGTATAGAACCAATTATAAAGTATTAGTCTACTTGGCAGCGAACGAAAGAACGGGAAGCCGAGTGATCCATTGGGAAGATCCCATAAATTAAAGTAGACGATGGATCTTTTTGTTCCACCCTGCCAGATTTTCCATTTGTCTTCATACTTCACTTTTTCAAGTTTAGCTTGCTTGGTTCCCACATAGAGATATTCTCCCTTGGGTAAATGCTTTGTTCCTGAACAGGATAATAACAAGTAGGAAATGATTAAAATCAACCCAGACTTTTTCATTTAGCATCCACTTTTTTAATGGATTTAAAAAAATTCTGGAATCTTTTGAGGTACGTGATACCTACTGATGATTGGGCAACCTGTCCGTTGATAGCGCCATCGTAGGTGCTTTTTTGACCAAGGTTAACAGCGATATCGGGATTAGTAGAGATAATGTAATCCAATTGAACACTGCCAAGTCCCGTTGATTTTTTTTGGTTCGAACTGTTACTGCCGGTGAAGTCAAGGGAGCCGCCTATCGTAACCTTCATCTTTTTATTTAGTATTCCCTTCGAAAAAGAGTACCCTAATAGATCTGCCTTTTCTTTGGAGTCGGCTACGTTATGACTATCAACATAAAACGAGAGATCCGCATTTTTTATATTCCTTCTCGAAATTTCATTCATTTTGGAAACAAGCCCTTGCATATACGATGAACTTGTGGTCTCTCCGAAATTTAATGTACCAAAGAGCAGTAGATTTATTGCGCTTGCTTCCCGCGAATCGGCTGGCAAGGAATTAATCCAGCTTTTAACCTGAGCATTGGTGCTATTCAAATCAAAACCAAGTTTGAAGTCTTCAATGGGTCTGTCTTCCACTTTAGCCAACACTGTAATGGGCACTACACCAGTAGCAGTAGACATTCCGGGTATTCCTTTTGGGGTTATCCTGAATAGTTCCGATCCGAGGAAAGTTACTCTTGGATGCGAAAGTTCCCCATTCCAGTTCACCAGAAGATTATCAATTTTAAAATTCAAATCAGAAACCATAGGAGCGTCATAGATAATTGCACCCTCCCTGCTTCGCAAGGTCCCAAAAAAGAAAGGCTCGTTGGTGCTACCTGTTTTTAATAAAAAACTTCCTTCTGCAGTCATCTTTATTTGATCCTGATATGCTTCACTGAGTACAATGGTAATGTCAGACTTGCCAATGTTCAGATTTACATCCCACTCAATGGGCTTTGAATTTTTGGTCCTTCTAATTACTGTTTCACTAATAGTAATTTGTTTGTCGAGATCTTCAAAAGAAGTAAACGTGATTTCCTTTTCCCGCTCATCCAGGGTTACTGAACTTTCAAACAGATAGTTAACGTTAGAATTCGGCAATGTTGTTAGTGTTCCACTGATTTGGAATTGATTTGGACTGCGCTTCAATTGTAGGTTAGATGCAATGTCAATAGTTCCCTTTAGATTGGTGCTACCTGTTGCAGCGTCCAGAACTCGAAATTCCTTTGTTGTAATGGTCATATCCATAGTCGGATCAGTATGCAGGGCCACTTCTCCATTTAACGAAAGAGAGTTCCCTCTTTTGTCAAACAATCTGAAGTCATTTACCATCAGATTTTCATTTGTTAACCAAAGTGTATCACGATCGGCCTTTAAATAGATTTTGCTGGCCCCAAAGTAGGTTTCCACATTAGTGAAACTTATATAGCCATCAGAGGTCAGTTGATCATCATAACTTCCTTTCACCTTCGCGTTGAGATGCCCACTTATAGGAATTTCGCTTTTCCAAGGTGAAAATGCGGAACTAATAAAACCTACATCCAGATTATCAATATCAATTCGATAATCCAACGGGTTTTCGTCTTTGGCAACCGAAATGTCAATCTTCCCAAATTCCTCAGCCAACGCAAGATGCGCACTCAAAGCTTTTTCACTTTTCAATCCTTCAAAACGCATCGTGCCCAACCGTTTATCTTTGGCTTCGATTCCGCTGACAGCGCCAGACCAGGTAAATACTTCTTCTGCCATCTGATACGTAGCGCTCATTTTCAGAGCGCCACGAAACATCGAATCATTCGTGATCAATTGAACAAGAGGATCCAGATCAAGGGAATCAATTCTCAACGACATGACATCGGCAACTGTTTCGATATTAATTTTTTGATGCCCGTTTGTTACGGTTAGGTCTCCAGAGATGAGATCTAAGTCACTATCGAAAACAAACCCCCGGCTGTCTGCATTCTGCCAGGATTGATTTCCCAAATGCAAGACATCATCATCCAGATTAATCACCAGGGAAGTATCTGATACAACTACCAAGCTGCTCAAATCAATTGTGTTTTGTATTTCCGGAAGAAACGAACTCATGGTTATCCCCAAAGTTTTCTCATCTTTTTGAGCGACAAGAATTTTAATATTTTCGAGTAATGTATAAGGATTTTGAAAATATGAAACCGTTAGCTCACTATTCAATTTATGAGATCGTGATTCAATGCTTCCCTTAAAATCCCTTACGCCAATCGTGTCGATGAAAAATGTAGGTATATTAATCGTTGCCTTAATTTCATCACCTTCAGCAAATAGGTGAAGGTTCTTAAGATCCAATGAACCTTTCTGTCCCGTAAATTGCCTAACCAAAAGGCTATCCACATTCAGGCTGAGATCCAGTTCTGTAACAGGATAATTTCCTTGCCACTTATCGCTTTTTTCCCACCAGGCATAGATATCCTCAGTGGAGGCAAAGTGAAATAATTCCTTGTCATTCATGGATAAATCAAGATGCAAATCTCCAGTGCTCTCCTTACCTGCCTTTAAATTTACCGTGGCATGATAGATATGATCATAATCAGTCAGTTTAAAGCGGACAGAGTCCAACGACAGATTGAAATCAAAAGAAGATTTGGTTTTCAAAAATTTTCCATTCACCCGCGAGTAAAAATCACCTGCTTTAAGATTGAAATTTGAAGGTTGAGGAACGTTAGACTTTATGGAGCCCTTGTAACTGATATTATTTCCAAAAATATCATCCGTGGAATTAAGTGATAACATGAAAACATCCTGAACAAAAATATCTGCAGATGAACCCTTCGAAGTAAACTGCAGTTTGATCGTGGGGTCTGCCACTTGAAACCCATTCATAAAAAGAGAGTCGCTTGTTATATATGTGGAGAGATTGGCCAGATTATGATTTTTATCAAAGGTGGCTTGTCCTGAAAGACTAAAATTAGTCAAGGCAAGATCAACTCCGGCTGAATCAATCAATTGATCTGGATCAACGAGTGGGGATTTTAAATTGACAGAAACGCTAATGCGATTTATATCTCTTTGATCTATGGCAGCTACAATCGTGGATGTAATCTTATTGAGGCTAAGCTTGCCTGCTGCTTTTAGATTTTCATAGGCACCCATAATCGCCATGGTGGAATTAATTTCTATTTCCCTTTGATTGGCCGCTTGCTTGAAATTGAATAACTCCGAAAACTCCTTAGTTGATGCATGGAACTGAACCATATTTAATTGAACACCAGCCCCTGATTTGCCTGGCAGATCCGCAAAACCGCTCAACATTAAAGACGAGTTTTTTGTCGGGTTAAATATAAACTGATCAAATTCAAATCGATTTTTGAAAAATGACATGCCTCCGTTAAAGTGGATAGTAAGATCATGAGCTATTGGCAATTTGAACGATGGATTAAAGAGCATAATCAGTGCCGTGTTAACAGAACAATCTTGAAAATGAGCACTGACTTTTGGTGAATCTGCATTGGAAAAATCAAGTTCTGGTATGTGTAAGGTAAGCCAGGGGAAATCAAAATTTATATTAGAAATTTTCGCCTCCTCCCGGTTATTCACGAGGATTCTACGTAAGCTTAAATCAACAGCTAATGTATCCTGATATCGAAATGAAAATTTATCTACCGCCATATTTAACAGATCATTTTGTTTTAAACCGGTAAGGTTCAAATTAAAATCAGTAACTGAGTGTTGCTGGCTAGACGTGCGAATGTTAAAATCACAATAAACAAAACTCAAGTGGTCAATAGAAAATTCCGGTATCGACTTCAAAGTGAATCCGGAGGGCGAAGTGCCTTCTTCCTTAACAGCAGTTGATTGAAGTATCCAATCTAATTTACTTCCTATATTTTTCAAACTGTCGATATGCCAAGTATCACCCAGCTCCATGTTAACAATATTTAATTCCGGAACGGTAAGGTGTATTGTATCGCCTGAATTATTTTGGCTAAAACGCAAATCCGATACCATAATATTCTTAAATCTAATCCCAGAGAGTTTTTCTGAAGCCTGACTTTCCTCAATGTTAGTTTTTGGTTCTGTTATCGTTTGTTGAATGGTGACATTCCGAATGACTAAAAAATCACCCGCAACTCTTCCCCTTAATAAATCGCGCCAAGACAAACCGATTTTTGAGTTGGCTATCCGGATGATCAGATCAGGCTGGATAACCTGAAGGTCTCTGACTTCTAAGGTAAAGGGGAAATCGAAATTCTTTTCCGAAAAGGATATCCCATTTCTCTGAAGAAAATAGAGCAAGGAAAAATAAGAGCAAACAGTTGCAACCAAGACAAAGACAAGGAAATACGTTACAAACTTAAAAAACCTGAACATCTCCTTTAACTTTTGATAAGACTAAACAAATTTGCCGTAGGTAAGTTAAGAACAGACCACTAAAACATTATTGAAATCAGTTTATCAGCTGCCCAATTTCAAATATAATGGATATTAAATACTTTTAATTACGCTAAGATGCGATTGAAATGCCTAACGAGTGTTTGAACTGCAATGAAAAATTACAAGGAGATTTTTGCGGCCTTCTGGTTTGCTCGTCACCCTGGCAATAATTAGATATTTTGTTTTAAAGGAAGACTTAAAGCCAGGGTAAGTGAGACGAAACCTCAAAAAGAAAAAGCCATCTGATTTTACAGATGGCTTTCATGTTAATTGCTTTTTGGATTAATTCAACTCTCCAACAAAAGGTATGCTTTCAAAGATGGAAGCCCGGATCACACTTACGAAGTATACTTCTAGTTGATACCATTGTGCTGCCGCTTTGGCACCGGCTGCTTTTTCAATCTTTTTGTGATAGGCAGCCATCAATTTGTCTGTAGCAGCTCCCAATGAGATAGTCTCTTTCACGAGCTGGCTGGTAGTTGCATCATCCAGAGTAGCATAGCTAGCGGAATATTTTTCAAGCAATGCAATGCGTTTTTTTCCCAAATCCTTGCGCTTGGTTTCATATTCATCGTAAAGCGTCCAAAATGCATCTTTCTGTGAACCTTCTACTTTTATAAAATCAGCAACGATAATCTTCTTTTCCTTTCCATAAATAGACTGGATAAAATCGATGTCTTCCTTGTTGGATTGGGCATACGAGAATGTGGAAACAAAAAATGCCACGAGAATAAATAGTTTTTTCATAGGTGTTTATTAAATTTCTTTTTTGAGACAACAAAGGTAAAGAATTTAGGAATTATTTATATGGTAAAAGTAATTCTGCTAATCGGTTTCGTTTGCGCATTTTCGACAGCCGTGTAGGCACAACCATCTATAACTTTGCTAACGTTTGAAAGCTATGCGTTTGCTGACAAATTCGATACAAATACGATTCCGGAAAAATTCAGGATGGCTTTCTTTGGGGTGGAGGATTGGAAATCGGATTTTCCGATAATCCTGCATTAAAATTAATTTATCAGACCATTAAAACAGATGTTACCTACCAGGACTTGGATAATGATTACACAGGAAATGTAAGCATCAATTATTTGCTGATAGGAGGAACCAGATATACACGATGAAATCATAAAATAAGTGGATCAGGCAAAATGGATCTGGATGCAGCCTGGTCTAAACCAGATGCTTAACTTGTTTCGGAAAGTGTAACAATATTTGCGTGGTGTGGTCGCTTGGGGCTTAGCATTCCAACATCCGAAAAGTTTAGCCTTAGGCTGAAGACTCAATTGCTGTCTCCCGTTGAATGGTTAGGGTATGGATTTTATTTTGGAACGGGTGGCAATGGTGCAAGCGTTACTACTGGGTCTACAATTTACCAATTCAATTTGTACAGAAGCTTGAACTTTATATTGAAACAAGAATATAACTATTTAACATTTATGAAGTCGAAGTATTTTTTCTCCTAATTATTTTATTTGCTGGAACAAGCGGTATCACTCAGGATACTAAAGAAGTTTATACCCCCACTTGCGGTGAACTTATTTCTTCATCGGCCAGCATTAAATACAATGGAACTGAAACCAGCAGCGCACTACTTTTTTCACCCGTTGTTAACATTCAAAACTAGGTAAAAATTGATTTGTCTGGAAACTTTGGTCTTTTTACTGGGTTATCTTTTAGAACCGTGGGTGTACTTATTGATGATCCCAGGCAAGCGAATATGCGCTTTAAAGCAAGAACCTATAATCTTGGTATTTCTGTTGGTAAAAAGATTGAGAATTTTCCCGATAAGTTTTTTTTGGATGCGCATTTGATATTCCAGTTGCCTTTAAAAAAATCGATTTGTAGATGAAGGCAAAGTATCTAAATCGAATGTATGGTTTAGTGATAAGCATACTATCTTAAATCATTCCCTGATGACTGTAATGTAGTTAGCATTCGGAGGTCCGCTTAAATTCAAATACTATCTTACTAATTTCATCAATAAAGATTATGTACCGCGCTCGACAGAAAGCATCCCCTGCAACAAGATAGCTGTTAATGTCTTCTATTTTTCATTGAATTTTGGACTATTAAAAACACAGACTTCTATTATGAGAGTAAATAAGTAGGCCCAAACCATATTATAAAAAAGAAAGCCAGTTACACACTTACATCTTTTTTTACTGGCACTTATCTTATTTGCCAACCGAGCATCGGCTGCTATTGCTTGTAACTTCCCCGTCTTTGATGTTGAGTGATACTTCTATGGGCGCAATACTTTTGTCGATAAAAATGAATTGTAACGTTGCATTCACGCTATCTCCTTTGGCAGTCAATTGCCTGGTTAGGTTACCATATATGGCCTGATTCTGTTCTTTGTTTGAATGATTTGCAGTTGCCGGATCACTCAGCGAAAATGCCGCATTGATGGACGTGATCTATGCTTTGCCACCACCTGGTATGCTTGTTGGTGCCGGAAAGAAGGAGAAATAGACTTTTCTATCAGAGCGATACTTATTTTGCTTCTTTAAATTTCCGCTTGCCAATAAAAACATCCACCAGATCAACCTGTGTGCTATCCGCAGTCTGAAACAGCACGAAACTCACGGGAGTCATAAAAAGAAACAGAAAAAAAGTAACCTTGACATGCAGATGAAGAACAAGAGCAACTTAAAGAAAATGATCTTGTTTTTAATTAATCTGAATAATTAAGAGTTTTTAGCAATCTGCTGGGAATACACAGAAATAAACGGTGTGCTATCACCAGAAAAATGTCAATTACCCTGCCTTTAATCCATATGGTGATTCTACTATATCGAATGATGGGCATGTGGCTCCATCCCAGCAAATAATGGATGGCAAGCGCCATAAGAAGAAAATAAGAGCACCACACTGTGCAAAAAAAATTATACCTTTGTATACCTCCAGTATTGAGAGAAGCTTAGCCTCGCTACCACGCTCCCAACACAAAAAGGCTTTTCTCTATTAATCAACTAAACATTAACTATGGCCAGACCGCAGGAAACATTCAACAAAAAGGAACTCGAAAAGAAAAGAATACAAAAAAGAAAAGAGAAAGAGCAGCGTAAAGAAGATCGTAAGGCAAACGCCAAAGAAGGACAATCGTGGGAAGACATGATGGCGTATGTAGACGAAAACGGAAATATTACCTCCACCCCACCCGATCCTACCAGGAAACGCAGTAATGTCAATACCGATGACATCGTAACCGGATCAAGAAATATATTATCACACGAAGCCAATCATATCAAAAAAGGAAAAGTTACATTTTTCAATAACTCAAAAGGGTTTGGATTTATCAAAGACAGTGATTCAGGAGAAAGCATCTTTGTACACAGCAATGGCCTGCTGAATCCAATTAAAGAAAATGATATGGTAACTTTTGAAACCGAGCGCGGAATTAAAGGAATGAATGCGGTAAGAGTAAAATTACTCAGATAGGTTTTACTGAACCCGAAGCACGAATAAAATCATCATTGTATATAAAAGCAAAAACCACTCTTTAGGAGTGGTTTTTTTGTTTATACGTAAGAAATTAGCTTAGTCAACCAACTTAACGTTAACGGCATTCATGCCTTTTTTACCTCTTTCTACATCATATTCAACTTGGTCATTCTGACGAATTTCGTCAATAAGACCTGAGGTGTGAACGAAGATATCTTCGTTTGAATCTGACGGTTTAATAAAACCAAAACCTTTGGTTTCATTAAAGAATTTTACTGTTCCTTGCATTTGTAAATTGTTATTAAAAAATTTTCATCGTGAGCTTGAGTCAGCTACTGTAATTGTGTATAAAATCGTGTTAAAAATTGCTCCGAATCTGGAGCGAAGAGTAACTAAATATTATATAATTAAAGAGGGAATTAAGAAAACGATGTACTATGACTTAATTCCGCTTAAACTTAAACTTCGGGTCAAAGGTAACACCAATACTTTGCTATTCCTATTTTATGCGATACGTTTTATCTAAATATAAATGCTGCCCATCTGGCTATGCATTTACATTTTCGTTGTGAACACTTTTCGTTAATTAAACTGCAGGCACTTCAAGCTTTACTACGTGCAACACAAATTGCTTATCAAGCGTAAAACCAAAACCACTCTCCTCCATAAGCTCTTTAGCCTTTTTAGAAGCATTCAGCATTAACAATAAATCATTTGCATTAGCTGATGTTTTAATGTTATTGGTTGCCTTGCCTTTATACGCATGCAATTCAAACGAATAGCTTCGTTCCTTTGGATTAAGTGCTTTAAACTCATGTGCAGAAAGTTTGTATTCTGCCGGTCCTTCTTGTGCACTCATCATAAGTTGGATAATTACAGGTCTGTATTTACTCCAAACTGAAGTGTAAATCTGATTAAACATGGTGTTTAAAAATTTTATTTAGTCAATATGTATTCGCGTCAAATCAGAAACAATTACCCCAGGTATGCTTTCAGCGATGTGCTCTGATGTTTTACTCTAAGTTTAGCGGTTGCTTTTTCTTTTATCTGGCGCACGCGCTCACGGGTAAGGTTATAACGGTCACCAATTTCTTCCAGCGTCATCGGTTGTAAATCATTCAAACCAAAATAACACGACAAAACACCCGACTCTTTTTCAGTTAATGCTGATAATGCTCTGGATATTTCTCTTTTTAGAGAATCAACTATCATTGCTGAATCAGGAGGTAGTTGCGCATCACTTACCAACACATCAAGGAGATTATTCTCTTCTCCTTGCACGAAAGGTGCATCAACAGATATGTGACGACCCGAAGAACGCAAGCTACTTTCTACATCCTCGGTTGTTACTTCTAATAATTCAGCCAATTCAGAAACGGATGGTTCGCGCTGATGCTTTTGCTCGAGTTCTGAAAACGCTCTATGCAATTTATTTAAAGAACCTACCCGATTCAGAGGCAAACGCACCACTCTGGATTGCTCTGCCAACGCCTGCAAAATGGATTGACGAATCCACCACACTGCGTATGAAATAAATTTAAAACCACGTGTTTCATCAAAACGCATCGCAGCCTTTATCAGACCCAGATTACCTTCACTAATTAAATCACCTAGTGTAAGACCATTATTTTGATATTGCTTTGCTACAGACACCACGAAACGGAGATTTGCTTTGGTCAATTTTTCCAATGCCATTTGATCACCCTGCCTTATGCGCCTGGCTAAATCCACTTCCATCTCGGCAGTAATTAACTCTACCTTACCAATTTCCTGCAAATATTTATCGAGCGATTGTGTTTCGCGTTTAGTAATCTGTTTGGTGATCTTTAATTGCCTCATACGTGCTTTTAATTAATAAGAGTGATAAAATTCTAATTATCCTTAATGAAACTTAGGCAGGCTTTTGCCCGAGTTGCCTCAAAATTCTTGCGTGACTTACCAACGCCTCTGCAAAGGTGCGTGCGCTTCTGTATGGTAAGCCAAATTCATGAGCCGTGTCTTTTACGATGGACGCTATCTTCCGATAATGCACATGACATACATTGGGGAACAAGTGATGCTCAATCTGGAAATTAAGTCCACCTACATACCAGGTAAACCAACGACTGTTGTTACCAAAATTTGAAGTGGTGAGTAACTGATGTATCGCCCAATTATTTTCAAGCATAAGATTCTCATCAGGTAAGGGATAAGCGGTGCCTTCAATTACATGTGCCGGCTGAAAGATGATAGCCAGTAAGAAACCTGCGATATAGTGCATCACAATGATACCTAATACAATCTGCCACCAGGCAAGCGCTGTAAAAACTAACGGTATAATAAAAATATAACCCACGTATAAGAATTTGGTGCCTAAAAGAATGGCCCACTCGTTTATAACCCACGTATAAGAATTTGGTGCCTAAAAGAATGGCCCACTCGTTTACAATATTTGCGTTCTGCTTCGCAGCAATGCCGGACTGATGATATTTTACCAGTCTTACAAAATCCTTGTAAAAAAGCCACACGATAGTCATGAGGCCATAAAGTGGCCACGCATATATATGTTGGAACTTATGAATTTTCTTCCATTCGGCATGCGGCTCCATGCGCAGCACACCGCGAGGGCTGATGTCTTCATCTTCTTCATGCACATTGGTGTAGGTATGATGATATACATTGTGTTGTATTTTCCAGTTAAACGCATTTGCCCCCACCATATTCAGTGAATAACCAATTAGCGTGTTCATCCATTTTTTATTGGAATAGGCACCATGATTGGCATCGTGCATTACCGATAATCCAATGCCGGCAAGACCAATGCTCATCACAACTACCAGCAAAATAAGTGCGGGAAGCGCAGTTACCACTTCAGTAACAATAAGCGCATAGGGCAGGAAATAAAGGGTAAACATGAATATTGTCTTCAATATCATCTCACTATTGGCATGTTTATTTATGCCATTAGATTTGAAATAATCATTTACTCTTTTGTTCAACGTGTTGGTAAAATCACGCTGTGTAGTAGAAAAGGAAATCGGTTTGTTAATTGACATTAAAAAATTGGTAGATTAAAAATTTAGTAGTGTGATATTTGAGTGAGTTGCGGTCTATCACATATAACAACAACCGCTGAAACCAAAATTGGTTCAATTCTAAAATCACTCACTGTATTTATTTCTGAAAGAGGCGTTTGCGCGACCAACAGAACGGAAGAAAAAGCTTTAATTTTCAAAAATTGAACTATTCAGAATAATTTAAATAAACAACGTTAAGACAGGTGTCTTATTTCAATTAAAAGAATCTTGAAGCACAGGTAATCGTCTTAGGGGGGAAGAGTATAGCCTTCTGCGGGATTAATAAAAATTGAACACACGAAGGTAGTCAAAATTTTGCAGAAGCTAACGGAAGAAATCTCCAATACCTAATATTCCCTGAAATCAACATATATACCCACATTTTAGGGTTCTTTCAATCATATAGGATGGCTTAATTGTTCCATTGATTAATCAATAAATATGCAGAACAGCGCAAAACTGGATTGAGGTGCATTTCAGGATGGTCAGGTAAACAAGTGCAGCTTTTACCTTATTTTATTACCCGTTGAATCAAAAAAAGTATCCAATATCAGAAGTAGTTGATGGTAAGAGATGAAAGAGTCGGGGCGACTGGATTCGAACCAGCGACTTCTTCGTCCCGAACGAAGCGCGCTACCGGGCTGCGCTACGCCCCGATAAAATAAGATGTATTGCTCTTAACCGTCAATTACTATTCAAAGCTATTGACCCGTCATTTTTTTTCAAAACTTCTCACAAAGATTAGTTTCCATG
>JALOMN010000211.1 GCA_025455445.1 Cyclobacteriaceae bacterium | reverse complement strand
AGTTTGAGTTTCAGCAATTCAGACTCCATCATCTTTTCAATTTCTTTCTGAAAATCAAAATACACTACCGAAGGTGTAAGCATTTTTATGCCCGCACGCTGAATTCGCAATACGGCATTATACACTTCTTTTTGTCGAGGTGTGAATCTTCCATTCACCGGAATGGTGCGTGTTAGATCTGAATTATAGTTGGCATATTCCGCGGCCACATCCAACAAAATCAAATCACCGCTATGACATTGCCGGCTGTTCTCTACATAATGCAGAATTACATTATTCTCACCCGAGGCGATGATAGGGCCATATGCAAAACCTTTAGACCCAAGTCGCAAAAATTCATGTATAAATTCTGCTTCAATTTCATATTCCATCACTCCGGGGCGCACAGAGTTTAACACTCTCCGAAATCCACATTCAGTGATGTCACACGCTTGTTGCATCAATTCAATTTCGCGCGGTTGTTTAATTCTGCGCAAGTCGCTCATTAAAGGAGCAACCCTATTATACATATGCAACGGATAGGTTTTCTTACACCATTCAATAAATCGCGCGTCACGACTCTGCACCAGCACTTCGGCACGATAGTGTTCGTTGGTATTGAGGTATACATTTTCTACCCGGCCCATCGTCATCATATGATGGAAAAGTTTTTCAAAGCCTGACAGCCACAGCACGGTTTCTATGCCAGAAATCTCCTTCGCTTCCACTTTGGTAAGTTTATGTCCTTCCCATTTTTCCATTAACTCATTCGGCTCGCGCAGAAATAATACTTCGCGATATTTTTTGTCGGGAAAATCCGGGCATATCACCAGCATGCTTTCTTCCTGCTGAATCCCGGTAAGGTAATACAGGTCGCTATTCTGTTTAAAGCCCAACGTACCATCAGCATTGGTTGGCATGATATCATTCGAATTAAAAACAGCCAGTGACCCTGACTTTAAAATCTTTGTTAAGCGCTTGCGATTGTTGATGAAGAGCTCCTTGCCTATTGGTTCGTGTCGCATGGTGTGTAGGATATAATATTACTTGATAAATCGAAATACTTCTGATAGATTTTGGAAAGTTACAAAATACCCCTACGCTATGAAAAAGTACTTACTCTTTATTCTGTTGGCACTTTTCCTATTTAATCCTTCCGTTACGCAAGGCCAAAAATATACGCCCACACCAGAAAACATGAAATCGCGTGAGTGGTTTCAGGATGCCAAATTCGGATTATTTATCCATTGGGGAGTGTATAGCGTGTTGGGCGATGGCGAATGGGTAATGAACAACCAAAAGATTCCGATTAAAACATATGAAAAACTTCCGGCATTTTTTAATCCCACCGAATTTAATCCGGTTGAGTGGGTGCAAATGGCAAAAGATGCAGGGATGAAATACATAACTATTACCAGCAAACACCACGATGGATTTGCCATGTTCGACTCAAAAGTTTCTGACTATAACATTGTGAAGAAAACACCCTACGGTAAAGATGTGTTGAAAATGCTGGCGGATGAATGTCGTAAACAAGGAATCAAATTGTTTTTCTATCATTCACAACTCGACTGGCATCATCCCGATTATTTTCCAAGAGGATTTACGGGAGTTGACTACACAGGGCGTGAAGAAAAAGGCGACATGAATAAATACCTGGATTATATGGATGCACAACTTACCGAACTGCTTACCAACTATGGCGATGTGGCAGGTATCTGGTTTGATGGCATGTGGGATAAAAAGGATGATGACTGGCGCCTGGAGAAAACGTACTCACTTATTCACAAGCTTCAACCTGCAGCACTTGTAGGAAGCAATCATCACCGACCTCCTTATGAAGGCGAAGATTTTCAAATGTTTGAAAAAGATTTGCCAGGCCACAACACCACGGGCTTTGCTCCCGAACAAAAAATTGGCGACCTGCCCAAAGAAACCTGCGAAACCATCAATAATAGCTGGGGCTTCAACCTGCAGGATAACCGGAACAAAAGCATCAAAGATTTAATTCAGTATTTAGTAAAAGCTGCGGGCTATAATTCAAATTTCTTATTGAATGTGGGGCCTATGCCTAATGGAAAAATCCAACCCGAACACGTTGCGCTCTTAAAAGAAATGGGCGAGTGGAATAAACAATATGGAGAAACCATTTATGGAACACGCGGTGGGCCGCTCAGCGCCCGTGAGTGGGGTGTGATGACACAAAAAGGTAATAAAATGTATGTGCATATTCTGAACTGGCAAGACGAAACACTTACCATACCAAAACTGGGTAAGAAAGTAGTGAGCGCGAAATTATTTATTGATAAAACTCCCGTGAAGTTTGTCGAGAATGAGTTTGGCTTAAGCATTAAAGTCCCTAAAGAAAAAATGAACTCTATTGATACTGTGATAGAATTGGAAGTAAAAAATTGACGAATTAATCTAATACATAAGATTACTGAATTCTGCCAATAGGTATGATTTAACGAGATGTCATTTTTGATGAAATGAAATAGACTGAAGCCATTTCAAAAAATGCTGGCAAATCGCTAACTTCATTTTCCCAAAATTTACCCCCACGCATTATGTTAAAAAAAATACTCTTTTTTCTGGCAGGAATTGTCATTCTGTTGCTTGCTATCGGATTTATACTACCTGCAAAACTTGATGTTTCCAGGAATGTGTCAATTCATGCACCGACCAATTACGTGTTTGAGGAAATCAATAACCTTGAGCGTTGGGAAAAATGGCAATACTGGAATACACTCGATCCGGAAACAAAGATTACCTATGGCGACATAAAAGTAGGAACAGGAGCTTCTTATTTCTGGGACGGTCCAAAACTGGGCAAAGGCTCTGTTACTATTACAGAAAGTATTGCCAACAAATCGATAGCACTGGATTTAAAATTCACAGAAAATAGTATTGCTAAAGGAATATATTCAGTTGAACCCGATGGAGAAAATACCCTATTGAATTTCAACTTCTCTGCTGACCAAGGCCTGAACCCTATCGCCCGTTGGTTTAACGTGTTTATGAAAGGTGAAATTGAAAAATCTTTTGAATATGCAGGCGAAAAAATCAAAGAGATAGCGGAAGCCAAACCAGTATTTGCTTTTCCGTTAAATGAAGAAACTGTGCCAGCCATCAGCTATGTGGGATTGACACATATCATGAGCCCGAAAGATCAACTCGCTGTAAACAAACAGATGGAAAAAATGTACACCAAACTAGCAGCCGATTTAAAGAAAGCCAATGTGAAAATAACCGGCTCGCCATTTTGCATCTATCCAAAATATTCTGAAGAGTCGATGGAAATGGTGTGTGCAATGCCTGTATCCGCCAGTGTTAAAGTTGCCGGGTATCAGGTAATGCAAACTGAAGCCGGGCGTGCTGTAAAAGGTGTTATGCATGGTGATTACAGCAATCTGCAAAATGTACACAATGAAATACAAAAGTATATTAAATATAAAAACCTGATAGAAAGCGGAGCACCAAGGGAAGTATACATAACCGATCCAATGCTCGAAACAGATACTTCGAAATGGATCACCGAAGTATATTATCCTGTCAAGGAAAATTGAACTTAAAATTATAAATACCGGGAGTTCTAATGTAGTTCGTCAATTTGTATTTCAAATCTTGTGACACCTGAAGAGTTTAAAATTTCACTCACATCTTCAACTCCACCGGAAGTTAGTTCGTTGTTAAAAGCGATGTGGTATGACGGGAAGGGAGACTGGAGCATGGCACACAACATTGCGCAAGATATCCATTCGCAAGATGGCTCGTGGGTTCATGCGTACTTGCACAGAAAAGAAGGTGACCACTACAATGCACAATACTGGTATTCGCGGGCAGGAAAGAGAATGCCTGCTTATTCGCTACAACAAGAATGGGAAGAAATGATTACGGTACTTTTAGCTAACTGAGCAACCAAGAGGGCTCATTTAACCACCTGGATGTAAAAGACATTTCGCAGTGGTGCACCTTCAGCGCTAACACCTTCCACTACAATTTTATAACGTGATTCATTGCCGGCCGCATAAAAAGAAATTTGAGCATTACCCAGATTATCTGTGGTTATAAACGGAGCCCAGTAAATAGTAGACCGTACATCCGGATAGGCCTCTTTATTCGCTATCCTGCTGTAGTCAGGAATATAGAATGGCGGAGTAGAAGAAAATCCGACAATCGGTTTATATAAAGATAATCCATCTCTACCAGAAGGACCTGTAACTGCACCTATACTATCTGCGGTTTTGGTAGTGACAACAATAACCCCATTGCCCCCACGTGTGCCAAAAATTGCTGCCCCGCCATATTTTATCACATCTACCCTTTCTACTATTTCAGGATTTATCTGTCTCAATCTGCCATAGTTTGAATCAGAACCAGCAGAAGTAAACTGAGTGCCGTCCACAATCAACATGGGTTCAGTAGTAGAAGGACCTTGAAAATTAGAAGGTCCGCCAAGCCGAAGGTATCCGTTAAATACTGTTAAACCCGGCACTCTGCCAATCAATGCATCCACCAAAGAAGTGCGGCTTGATTTCACTATTTCTTCGCCACTGATTGTAAAATCAGGCTTACCATACGAGTTGGGAATGGATTGCTTGTTGAGTGGCAACCGCTCT
>JALOMN010000210.1 GCA_025455445.1 Cyclobacteriaceae bacterium | reverse complement strand
AAAAACAGCAATAAGAAATATTAAGAAGCGCAAAGGCATTGATATCGATATAGATAAAATTCCCTTAGACGATCTTAAAACATTTCAATTATATCAGCGAGGTGATACCAGCGGAACATTTCAATTCGAATCGGACGGCATGCAAAGCTACCTGCGTGCACTAAAACCAGATAAGTTTGAAGATCTTATCGCCATGAATGCCTTGTATAGACCAGGGCCGATGGAATATATTCCAAACTTTATTGCCCGCAAGCATGGTCGTGAACCCATTACGTACGACTTGCCTGAAATGGAAGAATATCTGAAAGACACGTATGGTATTACAGTCTATCAAGAGCAGGTAATGCTTCTATCGCAAAAGCTTGCCAACTTTTCAAAAGGTGATGCCGATGTACTCCGCAAAGCGATGGGTAAAAAGCAGAAGGATGTACTCGATAAAATGAAGGGCAAATTTATTGCGGGTTGCCAGGCAAACGGACACAAAGAAGATATTGCCGAAAAAATATGGAAAGACTGGGAAGCGTTTGCGCAATATGCGTTTAATAAATCTCATTCTACCTGTTATTCATTAGTAGCATACCAAACCGCTTATCTGAAAGCAAATCATGCGGCAGATTATATGGCTGCTGTGTTAACCCATTCACAACACAACTTAGATAATGTTACTTATTTCATTGAAGATTGCCGCAAACAAGGTATCGAAGTATTAGGGCCACACGTTAATGAATCGGGCGTTTATTTTGAGGTAAATAAAAATGGCGAAATCCGTTTCGGTTTAGGTGCAATAAAAGGAGCCGGTGAAGCCGCTGTAGAATTTATCATTGCAGAGCGTGATGCTCACGGTACTTATAAAGACATCTTTGATTTTGCAAAACGCTTAAGCCAGAGAGCCGTTAACAAAAAAACATTTGAATGCCTTGCCCTTTCGGGAGCCTTTGATTGCTTTACAGAATATCATCGCAGGCAATATATAACAGGCAAAGAAGGCGACTTGTCACTTACTGAAAAAGTAATACGCTGGGCAAGTAAAATGCAACAAGAGGCGCAGAGTGCACAAGCAAGTCTATTTGGTGGCTCCAGCGGCACTGCCATGCCCGCTCCTAAAATTGATCCTATTGAACCGTTCAGTGAAATAGAAAAACTTCATCATGAAAGAGAAGTAGTGGGAGTGTATATTTCAGGACATCCGCTTGATAATTTCAAATTTGAAATCGATGCATTTTGCACTACACCATTGAATACGCTTGCAGACATAGAAACATTAGAAGGTAAAGAATGTAAGATTGGTGGGATTGTGTCAGGAGTTGAACATCGCATGACCAAAACGGGAAGACCATTCGGCAAGTTAGTCATGGAAGATTACAGCGGTAAGTATGAGTTTATGCTCTGGAGTGATGACTACCTGAAGTTTAAGTCTTTCCTTATGCCCGGCTTATTTCTTTTTGTGGAGGGCAACGTAGTAAGGAAATCCTGGGGTGAGCAGAACCTTGAGTTTAAAATCAGAAGCATCGATTTGCTGAATGAATTATCCATCAAAAAGGTGCAAGGTGTGGCATTGAAATTTTCAATCGAACATGTTTCTCAGGAATTTGTACAAGCCTTAGAAAAATTATGTAAAAAGAATTCTGGTAATTCAACCATTAAGTTTTTTATAAACGATAGTACCGAAGGTCTGAATGTTGAATTATTATCACGCTCCACACGAATAAAAGTTACCAATGATTTTGTAAGAGAATTGAAAAAATTAGGTGATGTTGGCATTGTAACTGACAAGGGTGAAGTGCGGTGGTTGATTGAGCAACCCAAGCCAATTGCCACTGAACAATCTGAAATTGGAACAATTTCATCTACATTTGTGTTGGAACCTGTAGATTAAAGAAACCTTACATAAATTAATTCAAACAATAAATACATTATGGGTAAAACTCTGGAACTTAACGATGCAAATTTCGATCAGGTAATCAATAGCGATAAACCTGTATTAGTAGACTTTTGGGCAGAATGGTGCGGCCCCTGTAAAATGATTGGACCTGTTGTAGAAGAACTTGCCAATGATTATGAAGGTAAAGCCGTTATTGCCAAATTAAATGTGGACGAAAATCCACAAGTGACTGCCCGCTTTGGTGTGCGCTCAATACCTACGCTGCTTGTGTTTAAAAATGGGCAGGTGGTAGATAAACAGGTGGGTGCTGTTCCTAAGGCTGTGTTATCTCAAAAGTTACAAGCACAGGTAGTTTAAAATCCAGAACAAAATCAGAAGCATAAAAAAATCGGATTATTCTTATAACCCGATTTTTTTATTGAATAATAAATCTTCGTATCACAGTTCATTCACATTATCCCTCAATTGGAATCTCGCGATGATAACCATTGGCCAGTTCGTTGTAAGGCAGTTGAACCGTTAATACGCCCTCTGTATACTTTGCATGGATTTTATTTGCATCAATGAAGTAGGGTATCTGCTTATTATACGCAACAAATGGAATTGTAATTAGTCTGCCGCGCGATTCAATCATAATCTCAAAATGCACTACCAACTGATTATTATTAATCTTCACATGCATATTTTCTTCTGACACACCCGGCACCTTTAGTTCGATTTGACGATAATCCGTATGATGTGTTAGTTTTACCTCTGGTTGTGAAATTCCACCATTGAGTGTATTGCTTATATCAATGCTTTGAATTATCACATCACTAATCATTTTCTCTTTTCTCATTTTCTTCAAAACTTTAATAATATCTATTCAAGTATCATTCCTATATAATATTAAAGTCAGAAAGGCAGAAAAAAGTTTAATTTTTAGGTCAAATTGTCGTCTTTATTCACTTTTCTATGTCACGCCACTTCCATGATTTAACCTACCTTTTACACGGTAGCTTGCTTCAACAGAGCGGATTTCATGCAATACAAAACATCAAAGTGTTGGAGATATTGCACGAATACAATCCGTTTTTGGCAGGCACATTGCCCCTTGATATTTTCATAGAAGGCAGTGACCTGGATATAATTTGCTATGCCAAAGAGTTAGAATATTTTGCGGAATTAGTAACCAGGTCTTTCAATCACTATGCAGACTTTTCAATCAGTAAATCAATCATCAATAAAACGAATACAGTTATCGCCACCTTTCATGCACATGGTTTCCGGTTTGAACTATTTGGACAACCTGTGTTGATAGAAGATCAAATGGCCTATCGCCACCTCATAAAAGAATACGAAATCCTGAAAACAAAAGGAACTGAATTTAAAAAACAGGTAATCGCACTGAAACAATGTGGCGTAAAAACTGAGGTCGCATTCGCTCAATTATTATCATTATCAGGTGACCCCTATGAAGCTTTACTGGCTTATCAATTATAATCAGTTATTGAACCACACAATTTTTTGCATCATCGTTGCATTTGATTGATATTTCGTCTGAATCTATTTGCGCATTCATCTTACTACACTAATTTTCAACTGTGGAAGCAATCACGATAAATTCCAAACAAGAAAAAAAATGGTATGACCTTGCCTTTGCGCTGGCCATATTCACAATTTTATATAATCTGGCTGAAGGTATTATTGCAACATGGTTTGGATATGAAGACGAAACACTTGCACTTTTCGGATTCGGTGTTGATAGTTTTATCGAATTAATCTCAGGTGTTGGAATCATGTTTATGGTAATTCGAATTCGTCAGAATCCGCACAGTAATCGAAGTGATTTTGAGAAAACTGCGCTTAAGATTACGGGAGTTTCATTTTATATTCTTGTAGTTGGTCTTCTATTATCTTCAATATTAGTGTTTTACACAGGGCGCACTCCAGAGACAACATTTTGGGGTGTAGTAATTTCAACTATTTCGATAATAGTGATGTTGGCCCTTATTTACGGAAAGATTAAAACAGGTAAAAAACTCAACTCAGATGCAATTCTTGCCGATGCAAACTGCACCAAAGTATGCATCTATATGTCGATTGTGCTGCTCATTTCCAGCGCAATTTATGTTTTAACAGGATTTAAATATGCCGATGCACTAGGGACATTAGGGCTGGCATGGTTCTCATTCAAAGAAGGAAAAGAGTGCTTTGAAAAAGCCGCAAGCAATAAACACTGTGATTGTGATCACTAATCCTTAAATTTTATTTTAAAGAATAAGATAACAGAGGCAAGAATCAGTGTAATGATATTCCATAGAATAATAGGAAGCTGATTAATCATGATACCATAAATTGTCCATAGAAAAACACCCAGACAAAAGAGTGAGAACATTACCAATGAAAGATCACGCGCTGACTTTGATTTCCAGGTTTTTATAACCTGGGGCACAAAGGCAACAGTGGTGAGCAAACCAGCGACCAATCCAATAATTTCTGTAGTCTCCACAAATATATTTTTCCAAAAATAATCAACTTCCAATACCCGCAACGTTTAAAATGAAAGAGATTATAATTCGTGAGGCTGAAATAGAGGATGGCGAGGCTATCGCCTCACTTTTAACGCAGTTGGGATATCCAACAACCAAATCAGATGCACTTGAAAAAATCACGAATTATGAACAACCAACCTATAAGTTATTGGTTGCACTAATAGAGAATCATACCGTTGGTTATATC
>JALOMN010000209.1 GCA_025455445.1 Cyclobacteriaceae bacterium | reverse complement strand
GATAGCCTACTAAAAAACCTGAAGAATGACCTGGCATATCAAACTCTGGCACAATTCGAATGCCTCTGTCTTTGGCAAAGGCAATTACTTCTTTAATGTCTTCTTGTGTATAGTACGCACCATTCGATCCCAGCTCGTGCAGTTTAGGAAATACTTTCGACTCTACCCGAAATCCCTGATAGTCGCTTAAATGCCAGTGCAATACATTCAGTTTTACAGCAGCCATTGCCTCAAGGTTTCTAAGAATTATTTCTTTGGGAATAAAATGACGACCTACATCAATCATCAATCCGCGCCAGGCATATCGTGGCGAATCACTCAACGCGAGTGCTGGCCAGAATGCTTTACCATTTTCAACTTTCAGTAGCTGAACCAATGATTCAAGACCGCGAAGCACACCATAACTGGTTTGCGCTGTTAATTTAATTTCATCACGATTGATTTTTATCTCATAAGCTTCGTCTACTTCCAATGGCTGAACAGGCAAGGAGGATGTCTGATAGATAATTGTCAATCCTTTGCCGTCAGCATTGACGGGTTGATTGCTGATGGTTGACAAGCGCTGTAGAAAACGAGACAATGCCTTTGTTAGTATTTCATCCTGCGGTCCCTGAATAGTTGCACCAAATTCATTTGTCAATAAAAATTCTCCATCCCGTATTTTTAACGAAGAGGGTAATGGCATCAATGTGATGGCTGCGCGATCTTCAACTGAAATGGGAAGAGGTTTTGGTTTTAAATACTTAAAGTAAATGAGAATACCAGCTATTGCCAGAATAGTAACTATAATTCCAACAATTTTTAATATTCGTAACATGCGAGATATATTTAAAAATCAATATTCATATTAACCTCTCAAAATTTATTTCAATTGCTATCAATTTTTAAGAACTTCCTTGAATAAGATATTCCATCTGAATTATACCTGAAATAATAGATTCCTTCGCTCCATCCTGATATAGAAATTTCCTTTTCAATTCCTGAATCCATAGTAAATTTCTCAATGATCTGACCGCTAGAATTAATAAACATTCCTGCACCTTGACTTACACCACTCTCTAATCTAATTCTTATAAACTCCTTTGCAGGATTAGGATATATGGTAATTGGATTTAATCCATATTCTTTCGTTGATGTAATTTTTGATTGAATACTTACATTATCGAATGCCCAGCCCCATCTTTGACTGTCGCCATTAGCATAAAATGCAAATCGAAAAATCACAGTATCCCCGGGATTAAATACTTCCAACAGATCAATCTTTCTTTGTCTGAAAATTTTCGCTGGAGGTGAAAATCCAGCATCGGAGTATTCCATCCATAATTGTGTTAGGCGCGAATTGTAATAATAGTCAATTGGAACCCACTCATTACCAAAATCCCTGGACCCCTCAACACCTACAAAATCATCCTGTGCATTCCACTCAGTTAATATAGCTTCATCAAAAGAGAAAATTGGATTCTCCGAAGCAATGATGACAGGCTTCATGAGTGTGTATGCAAAAAGAGAATAACTCAAATCATTAGGCCCAAATCCGTTTGGATAAGGGTGAACAGTTTGAACCAGTTTACCTGGATAATCCGGCAATGGACCGACATTAAAATAATTACCTATAAAATCCCTGTTGGTTAACTCAAAGTCATTGAAATAGGTGGTAACAGGATCCTCAAAGTCCTTCATTATTATTGTCCAATATTTTATGTCATTAGGAATAACCGAAGTATTCCCAGCCATATCAGTTGACTTTAATTTATAAAATACTGTATCGTTTGGCTTAATATTAAATGAGTATAAATCGATTGTATTAAAATAATAACCACCAAATAGTAATTTTTTACTAAACCAAATGCTATTGCCCACCTTATATTCTACAAATGTGTTGTTCACATTACTAAATCCATCTTGTACTTCAGCATAAATTGGAATTTGTTTGACAGAAACCGGAGCATAATCAAAATGATAATGTTTGATGGAGGGTGGAACTACATCAGGTTGAATCTTCAGATTATCAATTGACCAACCCCACGCATTTCCAATCCAATTTGAAAACAGGCAAAATCTAATTTTAATCTCATCACCGGGTTTGATAGCTGGGTTAGTTAATAAATTTACTTCACGCTGCCGATAAAGGCTTGAAGTGCCAGTAGCCTTAGAGTCCCATCCGGAAAGCAATGAATTAAGTCTGAGAACCCATGGTGAAAAATCCGAGGAAGTATAACTCGCCAAGGTGATCCATGTATTTGATTTAACACTAAATGCCTGCACTCTTACGATATCACCTGATAATAGAACTTCATCAAAAATTATTACCGGATTACTGGCATTGACACGAATAGAATGTTTTAATGAATAATATAATACAGTATCTCTTGTAGTAACGGGTGAATGTGGATATGGGTGAACGGTGTGAATTGCCGGGTTTGAAAAATCCTCAGGTGTAATTATTGAAAAGCCATTACCTTCAAAATCATCAGAGGGGCTATTAAAATTATTGGAATATGAATCTAAAATTATTTGAGTTCTTCCTGTGTTAATGAATAGGAATGATAATACAACTAACAAATAAAGAGATCGAATAGAAAAAATGAAATTCTTGCTAATAGTGCTGTACATACAAAATAAACCTCAGCTTTTATTAGAACTATAAACGATACTAATTGCAAGATTCGCAATACGTTCATCCTCCTCTTCCGATAATCCGCTAATGCCAATAGCACCTATCACTTTGCCCTTTTGAATAATTGGCAATCCCCCACCAAATCCTGTAATACGTGTGTCAGTCCAATAACCTTGCTCGCGATTTTCATTTCGCATAAACTCACCTTGTGCACGAGTGCTCTTACAGTCTCGGGCACTCGTGTAAGCTTTGCTTTGCGCGATTTGTGAAGAAGCAGGATTTGCCCCATCCATGCGAAGAAAAGCAATTAACTCACCTTCCGGTCCGGCCACTGCAATAGCAACTGGTTTTTGAATTTTATTCGCTTCATCAATTGCTATATTTATCAGGCTTTGCGCTTCGGATGAACTTACCTTTTCGACAACGAACATAACGAGGTTATTAATTGGCATTCAATAAACAATAATCCGTTCAAGTAAACAATGCATCTACCGTGAAAATATTCTTACTGGAGCACATGGTTAAAAAAGTGTTGTGACTGCGGGCTATTCCTGTTATCTTGATTGTTGTGTTACTAACTAATTATGCAAAATTTTAATATCAACCGGAGGCATTTCTTAAAAAGTGCAACTGCCGCCTTTGTCCTAAGTGCGTTGGATGCTTCGGCACTGGATATATTACACAGCCAAAAAACCTGGCGCGTGGGTTTAATCGGCACCGGCTGGTATGGAAAAAGTGATTTATTTCGACTGATGCAGATTGCGCCTGTGGATGTAGTTGCCATTTGTGATGTGGATAAAAATCTTTTAGAGGAGGCTGGTGTATTAATTAGTAAAAGGCAAAAGTCTGGCAAGGTGCCACGCAAGTATGGAAATTACCAGAAGCTATTGGCCGAAAATGAATTGGATGTAGTGTTAATAGGAACACCAGATCATTGGCATTGTCTGCAAACTATTGACGCCCTGAAAGCCGGTGCGAATGTGTATGTACAAAAACCAATCAGTGTTGATGTGATGGAAGGTGAAGCAATGGTAGCGGCTGCACGAAAATATAAACGCACTGTGCAGGTTGGGCTGCAGCGCAGAAGCACCCCCCATCTGGTGGAAGCGAAAAAGAATATTATCGATGCAGGATTGCTTGGCAAAATCTCGCATGTAGAAATGTTCTGCTATTACCACATGCGCAACAACAGCAACCCACCCTTGCAGGCAGTACCCGATTTTCTCGATTATGAAATGTGGACCGGCCCTGCTCCCCTCCGACCATACGATGGTTTACCACATCGCGGTTGGTGGCGTGCATT
Source organism: Cyclobacteriaceae bacterium (assembly GCA_025455445.1). Classification (GTDB taxonomy): domain Bacteria; phylum Bacteroidota; class Bacteroidia; order Cytophagales; family Cyclobacteriaceae; genus ELB16-189. Next base: position 697 of record JALOMN010000209.1, on the reverse strand, counting down.
TATGGAATATGGCAATGGCATTATGGGCGACATGTGTGTGCACATGCTCGATGCAGTTCGATGGCAATTGAATCTGGGCTGGCCTAAAAAAATATATTCTACCGGTGGAATCTATACGCAGACAACAGGTAAATCCAATATTGCTGATACACAAACTGCCACTTTTGAATTTGACAATCTCACTTGCGTGTGGCAACACCGCACCTGGGGCAATACTCCTGATCCGGAATATCCATGGGGTTATAAAATTTATGGCGACAAGGGAATGCTGGCGTGCAGTCCGTATCAATATGATTTCACTCCTGCAGGAGATGGAAAAAAAATCCATAAAGACGCTACCTATGAAAGAGAAAAATATCCTGAAGACACGAAAGAAAAAGATATTGAGATACACGCTGCTCCTGCCACGCGTATGCAAATGCTCAACTTTTTAACAGCCATTGAAGAAAACAAAAAGCCGGTGGCCGACATTGAAGAAGGTCACATCTCCACAGCCAGTTGCATTTTGGCCAACCTGGCGATGAAAACCGGAAGAACCCTTCGCTACGATCCTTCAACACGACAAGTAATTGGTGATGCCGAAGCAACACAACTTTTACAGCGCACTTATCGTGGGCCGTGGATACATCCACATCCGGATAAGATTTAATGCGATAACCGATTATTAATTTCCATTACCAGCTGTAAAGAGTTTTTT